>NZ_JBEZKP010000007.1:0-181481 GCF_040706335.1 Streptomyces sp. NPDC048389
GGTTTTGTATTCCCGGGTTGTGGTGTTGGCGCCCGCGCCCGCCGGCGGGGGGGGGGGGGGCCCCCCCGCCCCCCCCCCCCCCCCCGCCGTCTGCCCCGGAAACGCGTTGGGCGGTGAGGCCGCAGGGCGTTGCCCGGCTGCTGCCGCAAGGCCCGCGACGTGGTCCGCGAGCAGGCCGTGCCCACCCCGGGTGGCGTACCGGGCCGCGGCCGTTCT
This sequence comes from Streptomyces sp. NPDC048389, assembly GCF_040706335.1. NCBI lineage: Bacteria > Bacillati > Actinomycetota > Actinomycetes > Kitasatosporales > Streptomycetaceae > Streptomyces > Streptomyces sp. NPDC048389. The sequence goes on from NZ_JBEZKP010000007.1 coordinate 217, forward strand.
CAGCGTCGCTCGAGGATGCTGCGGACCTTGCGGCGTGCCCGGTCGGCGAAGGACGCTGCCGGCGCTGGAGCCCCGGCCTCCTGAAGGCGCACGACACGGCCGCGCCGCAGGACGGCGACGGCGAAGGGCGGCGTCTTGGCCTTCGGGGCCGTGGCGGTGACCAGGGTGACCGGGTGCGCGCCGTCGGGGAGGGGGACCCGGTCGGCGAACGACAGGGTGCACGTCGCATCCGCAGTGATGAGCGCCGGCAGTGTCTGTGCGGAGGGGCCCTTGCCGATCCGGACCTCGAGAACGAGCCGGCCGTTCGCCCTGGCCGGCACCACAGGCAGCGTCAGCGTGGCCCGGCCGTCGCCCGGACGCGGTCCGACCGTGTCACCCGTACGTGCGGCCAGTTCGGTGCCGAGGCGCCGCAGCCGCTCGTCCATGTCGAGGGCGAGCTGTCCGCCCTTCGTCCAGTAGGGGATCGCGATCCGCGCCGGGCTGCCGACCAGGGCGGGCCCGCAGCCCGCCCCCTCGCCGGGGGCCGCCGCCGCGCCGCCGATACGAGGCTGGCGCCCGATGCCGAGCAGCTGGAAGAAGGCCCACACGTCGTGCGGTCCGCTCTCCAGCGGCTGACCGCCCCTGAGGGAGAGAGGGTCGACGCGCAGCGTCCCCGCGGCGACGAGACGGGTGCGTCCCTCACCGAGCCTCTCGAGCCTGATGTCGAGTTCGCCGTCCGGGAACCACCAGTCCTCGCGGTCGCGGTCCTTGACGATGAACTCCCCGTAGGCGTGGGCGTAGGGGTCCTCGACCTCCCAGGCGTCGACGCCGGGGACTCCCTTGAGCAGTTCGGGGTCGAGCAGCAGTTTGCCGTCCTGCTCCACGAGGACCAGCGGCTCGCCGTCGGGGCGCAGCAGGCTGAGCCGTACGTCCGCCCGCAGCTCGCCGTCCTGCCAGCGCACGCCGTCGACCTCCGTGTGCGCCTTGACCTGCCGGATCCGGTCGGCGAGGGCGATCAGGGAGTCGAGCCGGCCCTGTTCGAGAAGCGTCGCGCGCAGCCGGGTGACGGCCGCGAAGCCGTCGCGTACGGCGGGCGGGAACTCCTCCAGGGCGATGGAGCGCGCCGCTTCGAAGCGGCGCCGGCGCTCCTGCGGTTCGAGGTTCAGCACCTCTCCCTCGCTGACCCGCTGGAGCACCTCCGCGCGGTAGAGGCGGTGCAGCATGCCGTTCTGCCGGTCGCCGGGCTCAGTGCCGTCCTTGACAGTGCGGACGGCGTGGCGGAGGTTGCCGAAGAAGTCGTGGCGGTCGGTGAACATCGACTCGGTGTTGTTGCCGCCGTCCTCCCGCTTGAGCCAGTAGTAGCAGGGGTAGTCGCCGAGGACCGATATGCGCTCCGCCTTCAGATAGGAGGCGATCACGAACGGCATGTCCTCGAGGATCCACGGGCCCTCCGGGAAGCGGAGGCCGTGCTCCAGCAGGAACTCCCGGCGGAACATCTTGTGCGGGGTGAGCGTCTCCATGAGCTGGAAGTTGTCGGCCGTGCAGGACTCGACCGTGCGCTTGAAGACGCTCTTGGGCCGGACCATCGTGCTGGAGACCTTGCCGAGCACCACGTCGGACCTGTTGCGTGCGGCCAGCTCGTACATGCGCTCCAGGGCCTGCGGGCCCAGAACGTCGTCGTGGTCGACGAAGTGCACGTACTCGCCGCGGGCCAGCTCGATGCCCACGTTGCGGGGCCTGCCCGGCCAGCCGGAGTTCGCGATCCGCTCGATCCGCACGTGGGGGTGCGCCGCCGCCAGTCTCTCCAGGCGGGTCACGCTGTCGTCGGTGGAGCCGTCGTCGACGTAGACGACCTCGTAGGCTTCCGGGCCGAGGGACTGGCCGAGCAGCGAGGGCGCGCAGTCGTCCAGGTACCGGCCACCGTTGAAAACGGGGACGACGACGCTGACCTTGACCACTGGAAACCCCCGAGTGCTGACGATGTGAACGAGCCGTGGCAGTGAGGGGATCCTACGACGCGCGGTGACGGGGGCCCGGGGGAGCCGGTGGGGCCGCACCGGCACGGGTGGTACGGGCGCGCGCCCGCGGCACTCGGGCTGCCGCCGGCGCCTTTGCTTGACAGGGCGGTTTGACCCGCGGGGACGCGATCCGTAACCTTGCCCTTCGGCGTGTTTCCTTAATGACGCCCACTCCTGAGCACCTCCCTCCCGGTCCGCCGGGAGAGGCCGCTCGTCCATTCGGATCACACGGGCTCCGGCCCGTTCGAGCGGCTGGCATCAGGAGTTTCGTTCCGAGCGAGAGAGAGATCCGCGTGTACGCCATCGTGCGCAGCGGTGGTCGCCAGCACAAGGTTGCTGTCGGCGACATCGTTGAGGTTGACAAGATTTCCACTGCCCAGGTTGGCGACACGGTCGAGCTCTCGACCCTGCTCGTTGTCGACGGCGACGCCGTGACCAGCGACCCGTGGGTGCTGGCCGGCATCAAGGTCACGGCCGAGGTCGTGGACCACCACAAGGGCGCGAAGATCGACATCCTTCGCTACAAGAACAAGACCGGCTACCGCCGCCGCCAGGGTCACCGTCAGCAGTACACGGCGATCAAGGTCACCGGCATTCCCGCGGCTGCGAAGTAAGGGACTGAGGAGAGATGGCACACAAGAAGGGCGCATCGTCCACCCGGAACGGTCGCGACTCCAATGCTCAGCGGCTCGGCGTGAAGCGCTTCGGCGGTCAGGTCGTGCTCGCCGGTGAGATCCTGGTCCGCCAGCGCGGCACCCACTTCCACCCCGGCGCCGGCGTCGGCCGCGGCGGCGACGACACGCTGTTCGCGCTGCAGCCGGGTGCGGTGGAGTTCGGTACCCACCGTGGTCGCAAGGTCGTGAACATCGTTCCGGTCGCCTGACCGAGACTTTCACGAGGGGCGGACCTCACTTCCCGTACGGGAAGCGGGTCCGCCTTTCGTGTGTTGTAGAGACAGACGCTGTCGTAGAGACAGACATCACGCACATCACCCGTCATCACTGGAGGCACTTCCATGACCACCTTCGTGGACCGCGTCGAGCTGCATGTCGCCGCGGGTAACGGAGGCCACGGCTGTGCCTCCGTACACCGGGAGAAGTTCAAGCCGCTCGGCGGCCCCGACGGCGGCAACGGAGGCCGTGGCGGGGACGTGATCCTGGTCGTCGACCAGTCGGTCACCACGCTGCTCGACTACCATCACAGCCCGCACCGCAAGGCCACCAACGGCAAGCCCGGCGAGGGCGGCAACCGCTCCGGCAAGGACGGCCAGGACCTGGTCCTGCCGGTCCCCGACGGCACCGTCGTCCTCGACAAGCAGGGCAACGTCCTCGCCGACCTGGTCGGGCAGGGCACCACCTTCGTGGCCGCCGAAGGCGGCCGCGGCGGCCTCGGCAACGCGGCCCTCGCGTCGGCGCGCCGCAAGGCACCCGGATTCGCGCTGCTGGGCGTGCCCGGGCAGGCCGGGGACGTGGTGCTGGAGCTCAAGACGGTCGCGGACGTCGCTCTCGTCGGCTACCCGAGCGCCGGCAAGTCGTCGCTGATCTCCGTGCTCAGCGCCGCCAAGCCGAAGATCGCCGACTACCCGTTCACCACGCTCGTGCCGAACCTGGGCGTCGTCACCGCGGGATCGACCGTGTACACCGTCGCGGACGTCCCCGGACTGATCCCGGGCGCCAGCCAGGGACGGGGTCTGGGTCTGGAGTTCCTGCGCCACGTCGAGCGCTGCTCGGTGCTGGTGCACGTCCTGGACACCGCGACGCTGGAGTCCGACCGCGACCCCGTCTCCGACCTCGACGTCATCGAGGAGGAGCTGCGGCAGTACGGCGGCCTCGACGACCGGCCGCGCATCGTCGTCCTCAACAAGGTCGACATCCCGGACGGCCAGGACCTCGCCGACATGATCCGCCCGGACCTGGAGGCGCGCGGCTACCGCGTGTTCGAGGTGTCGGCGGTGGCTCACAAGGGCCTGAAGGAGCTGTCCTTCGCGCTGGCCGAGATCGTCGCCGAGGCGCGGGCGGCCAGGCCCGTGGAGGAGGCGACCAGGATCGTCATCCGGCCCAAGGCGGTCGACGACGCCGGGTTCACGGTCAGGCAGGAGGAGGACGGCCTCTTCCGTGTCCGCGGTGAGAAGCCGGAGCGCTGGGTGCGCCAGACCGACTTCAACAACGACGAGGCGGTCGGCTACCTCGCCGACCGTCTGGCCCGCCTCGGTGTCGAGGGAGAGCTGATGAAGGCGGGTGCCCACGCGGGCGACGGCGTGGCCATCGGTCCCGAGGACAACGCGGTCGTCTTCGACTGGGAGCCGACGGTGATGGCGGGTGCGGAGATGCTGGGGCGCCGCGGCGAGGACCACCGCTTCGACGCGCCGCGTCCGGCGGCTCAGCGGCGGCGCGACCGCGACGCGGAGCGCGACGAGGCGCTGAACGAGTACGAGGGCTTCAACCCGTTCTAGCCGCCACTCCCTGTCGCGCGCCTGCCGGCCGCTGCCGCTCGTCCCGTCGTCGAGGGCTCGTCGTCCCCCGGGCTCGTCGTCCGAGCGGGGCCGTGACCGGATTCGTGCGGATGTTCCACTGAAAGCGGCCCGGAGATCATCTCCGGGCCGCTTTCGTAGGCAACCCCCGGTGCCGCTTCTCCGTCTCCTTGGAGGAAGGGGCCCGAAAGCGCATGCATGATGGAAACCAGGACTCAGCGGTGAAAATCGGTGATGACGCACGCCCTCTTCGTCCCCCGGGAGCGGTACCGAACGGAGCACTGATGAAGATCTCTTTCCTCATTCACACCATTTACGGCATCGGCGGCACCATCCGCACGACGCTGAATCTGGCGGAGGAACTGGCGAACCGTCACGAGGTCGAGATCGTGTCCGTCTTCCGGCACAGGGACGAGTCCGCCTTCGCGATCGACCCGCGCATCACCGTCGTACCGCTGCTCGACATCCGCAAGGACTCCCCGGCGAGTGACCGGGAGGACCCCCGTTTCAGCGAACCCGCGACGGTCTTCCCGCGCGCGGAGGCGCGCTACAAGGAGTACAGCCGACTCACCGACGAACGGGTCCGCGAGCACTACGCGGCCTGCGACGCGGACGTCGTCATCGGAACCCGCCCCGGTCTGACCGCGTACGTCGCCCGGTTCGCCGCTCCCACCGCCGTGCGGATCGGGCAGGAGCACATGACGCACCATCACCACAAGGCGGCGCTGCGCGAGGAGATGTACGAACACCTGGACGCCCTCGACGCGTTCGTCACCGTCTCCGAGGGTGACGCGGCGGTGTGGCGGGAGAAGATGCCGCTGCCGACCACCAGGGTCCTGTCCATCCCGAACAGCGTCCCGGAGCCGCCCGTCGCGCCGTCCGACGGCACCAGCAGGACGATCGTCGCCGCCGGCCGGCTGGCCCCGGAGAAGCAGTACCACGTGCTCCTCGACGCCTTCGCGAAGGTCGTCGCCGTCCATCCCGACTGGGTGCTGCGCATCTACGGCTCCGGGGACCAGCGGAAGCGGCTGCGCGAGCGGATCGACACGCTCGGGCTCTACAACAACGCCTATCTCATGGGTGCCCGTTCGCCGATCGAGCCCGAATGGGCCAAGGGCGCGGTCGCGGTGTCCACCTCCCGCCACGAGTCCTTCGGTATGACCGTCGTCGAGGCGATGCGCTGCGGTGTCCCCATGGTCAGCACCGACTGCGACTACGGACCGCGCGAGATCATCCGCGACGGGGAGGACGGGCTCCTGGTGCCGGTCGGCGACGCGGACGCCGTCGCGGGGGCGCTGCTGCGGCTCATCGAGGACGAGGGCCTGCGCAGCCGCATCGGTGCGGCGGCCGTGCGCAACGCCCGCCGGTTCGACCCGGCCGTCGTCACCAAGCAGTACGAGACGCTCTTCGGCGAACTCGCGCAAGAGGCCGCACGGCGGGCGGAGCTGCCCGGCATCCCCACCGCCGCGGACTGCGTGGTCGGGCGGGACGGCTCCCTCACTCTCACGCTCGCCGCCCCGCTGCCGAAGGGCGCCCGGGGCGGGGTGCGGCTGGTGTGCACGCGCACCGGTGCCCCCGACGGCGCACGGACCTTCGACTTCGACGCCGCGGGCCGGGTGACCGTCCCGGCCGGTGCGGCATTCGCCGAGGGGCTGTGGGACACGTACGTGGAGCCCGCGGACACCGGTGTACGGGCGCGCATCACCGCACGGGTCGTTGATCAGCGCGGTGCGGTCGGCGTCGCAGGACGGCTCGCACCCGAGGAGACCGTCCACAACCTCGTCCCGTACAAGGACACCGCCAAGGGCGGCGCCCTGATGCTGCGGGCCTGGTGGCGGCCGGTCCACGCGGAGGCCGATGCCGTGGAGGTGGACGGCAGGCGGGTGACGCTGGCCGGCAGTCTGCGCGGCCGGGGCGCCGTCTCGGGGGCGCCGGTGCTCGTGCTGCGCCGTCGCGGCACTCCCAAGGACGAGATCACCTTCCCCGGTGAGTGGCAGGGCTCCAGGCGGTTCCGCTTCACCTTCTCGTCGTCCGTGCCCGCCGCTTCGCAGACCACCTCGCACGATGTGTGGGACGCCTTTGTGCGCTACGCGCCGGATGAGAAGCCGGTGAGAATCGGACGGGTGCTGGACGACGTGGTGCAGAAGAAGGACGTCTTCGTCTATCCGCAGAGCGTCATCGCCAGGAGACGGACGGAGAGCCTGGCGCGGACCACGGCCAAGCGGCTCCTGGGCAGGCCCCGGCCCAGGGTGCGGGTGCGGGTCTACTACACCCTCACCAATGACCTGGCACTGAACGTGGTTGACCTCCCATGACCCGCTCAGCGGTGATTCATGCCACTCAGATGTGTGGTGTCGGTCACGTCGGGGTTGCCACAGGTGTCGGTCAATTCCCCTGATCACCGGTGAACAGGAGGTTTATCGGAGCGGTTGCACGGGCGTCACCCGCCTTGCGGGACGGTAACGGAGAGTGCAACCATCAGTTTTGTTCCCCAGCCCTCGCAAGGTAGGTCGTCTGTGTCTGTGCAGCACATAGCCAAACCCCGAACCACAGCAGTCGTGCTCGCCGGCGGGACCGGCCAGCGCGTGGGCCTGTCCATCCCCAAGCAACTGCTGAAGATCGCAGGCAAGGCCGTCATCGAGCACACACTGTCGATCTTCGAGCGCGCCGACTCCATCGACGACATCATCGTGCTGATGGCTCCCGGCTATGTGGCGGACGTCGAGAAGATCGTCGCCAAGGCGGGGCTGGCGAAGGTCGTCAAGATCATCGAGGGCGGCTCGACGCGGAACGAGACCACCGAGCGTGCCATCGCGGCACTGAGCGAGGGCCTGGCCGAGGGCGAGGACCGCAACGTCCTGTTCCACGACGCCGTGCGCCCGCTGCTCTCCGACCGGGTCATCAAGGACTGCGTCGACGCGCTGGACCGCTACCAGGCCGTCGACGTCGCCATCCCGTCCGCGGACACGATCATCGTGACGCGGACCCACGGCGAGGACGGCGAGTTCATCACCGACGTCCCGGACCGCTCCCGGCTCCGCCGCGGCCAGACGCCCCAGGCGTTCAAGCTGTCCACGATCCGCAGGGCCTACCAGGTTGCCGCGGGCGACCCGAACTTCCAGGCCACCGACGACTGCTCGGTCGTGCTGAAGTACCTGCCGGACGTGCCGATCTACGTCGTCGCGGGCGACGAGTACAACATGAAGGTCACCCAGCCGGTCGACGTCTTCATCGCGGACAAGCTCTTCCAGCTGGCCTCCACCGCCGCCCCGCGCCAGGCCGACGAGGCCGCCTACCGTGAACTGCTGGCCGGCAAGACCTTCGTCGTGTTCGGCGGCTCCTACGGCATCGGTGCCGACATCGCCAAGCTCGCCGAGTCCTACGGCGCCAAGGTGTACGCGCTGGGCCGCTCCACCACGGGCACCCACGTCGAGAACCCGGAGCACGTCGAGGACGCCCTCTCCACGGCGTACGCCGAGAGCGGCCGCATCGACTACGTGGTCAACACCGCGGGCGTACTGCGTATCGGCAAGCTCGCCGAGACGGACAACGCGACCATTCAGGAAGCGCTGAACGTCAACTACCTGGCGCCTGTTCAGATCGCCCGGGCGTCGCACAAGTACCTCGCGGAGACCCGGGGACAGCTGCTGCTCTACACCTCCAGCAGCTACACCCGCGGCCGCGCCGAGTACAGCCTGTACTCCTCCACCAAGGCCGCGATGGTGAATCTCACCCAGGCCCTGTCGGACGAGTGGGCCGCCGACGGCATCCGGGTGAACTGCGTCAATCCGGAGCGCACCGCAACGCCGATGCGCACCAAGGCGTTCGGCGCCGAGCCGGCCGGTTCGCTGCTGTCGTCGGAGGCGGTCGCGCGGACCTCGCTCGACGTGCTGCTCTCCGAACTGACGGGGCATGTCATCGACGTCCGCCAGCAGGACCCCACCCGTGGGGCCTCCACGGCGTCCGGCTTCGAGCAGGCCCTGGCGTCCGTCCTGGACCGCCAGGAAGATGTGTAATAATTTCAGATAATCATTTCTCTGGGCCTCTGTAGTCGCCGCGTTTCGCGCAGCACTGCGGGGGCCCGAGTTCGTGGAGTCTTGCCTTCACACCTTCTTTGCAAGGTAAAACTGTCGGTACCCCCAGGAGCAGGTGCTTCGTGATTTCGAAAGCCATTCGCTTGGCTCGCGTGGGCAGCGGTTCCGAGCTGGCCGCCGCGCTTCTGCTGGTGCTGGGATTCCCGTGTGTCATGCTCGCCGCGATAATTCCCGATCTCTGGTTCTTCGCGGTGGCCGTGGCAGTGACGTATCTGTCCGACCGGTTTCTGCACCAGCGTTCCAGCTATCTGATCAACCGTCTCGCCAAGGTGCGGGCCGGTCTGTCGATCAGATTCCTGCTGCGCCAGCTGCTGCTCGTGCTGCTGATGGCCCGGATGGGACTCGCGGACCAGACGGTCTTCTACGTGACGGTCGCCTGTCTGCTGGCCTTCTACGGCCTTCAGGCGCCGCACGGTGCGATGGTCACGCTGCTGCGGCTGCGCCGCAGGCTGCCCGTCGTCACACGCAACGTCGATCTCTCGGACTATGTGCGCATCCCCGACGCGCCTCCGCGGCGGCTGCTCGACCGGTCCGCCGAGAAGATGCTCCATCTCGACGTCTTCGCCCTGCTGGGCGTACTGGCCGCGATCGAGGCCGACACCCCCGCGTTCGCCTACGCGGGTCTGGCGCTCACCCTCGTGCTCGCCGTCGGGTACCTGGTCCTGCTGGTGCCGCACCTGCGGCCCAGCAGGCTCGTGCCCCCGGCGGACCTGGTTCTGCGGGGCGTCGACAAGTGGCTGACCGACTACAAGCCGACCGTGATGATGTACTTCTCCGGTTCCGCCGACTCCGCCTACCAGATCAACATGTGGCTGGACACGATGTCCCAGCTCGAGGGCCGGCCGATCATCTTCCTGCGGGAACGCAACATCGTGCCCCAGCTCGGCCCGACGTCGGTGCCGGTGGTCTGCGTGCCGGGCAGCGTGCACCTGATGAACCTGGACCTGTCGTCCGTGCGGGTCGCGCTGTACGTGGCCAACGTCGGCAAGAACATCCACATGTTGCGGGTGCCGACCATGAAGCACGTCTTCATCGGCCACGGCGACAGCGACAAGCTCGCCAGCGTCAACCCGTTCAGCAAGGCGTACGACGAGGTCTGGACCGCCGGCCGTGCGGGACGCGACCGGTACGCGCTGGCCGACGTCGGGGTGCGCAGCGAGGACATCGTGGAAGTGGGCCGCCCCCAGCTCGCCCCGATCAAGACGGGCAACGCGAGGACCGGCAACCCCATTCCGACCGTGCTGTACGCCCCCACCTGGGAGGGCTGGGACGACAGTCCGGGCAACACCTCCCTGCTGCTGGCGGGCGAGAACATCGTCAGGAAGCTCCTCGAAGCGCCGGAGCCGGTGCGGGTCGTCTACAAGCCGCACCCCTTCACCGGCACTCGCAGCACCAGGGCCAAGGCAGTCGACGCCCGGATCATCGAGATGATCGAGCAGGCCGCGGCGGCACGAGCCGCCGAACCCCGCTGGGTGAAGGAGGCGTCCTCGCACCTCGCGGAGCAGGCGGAGGCGGCTGCCGAGCTGCGACGCATCGAGGCCCGGCTGGCTGAGCTGTCCATCGGGGTCGGCGAGGGCGAGGACGAGGCGGAGGGGTCCCGCGACTCGCTGCCGGATCCCGCGCGGGAGGCGGAGGCGGCACGGCTGCGTGACGAGTGGAACACCGCGTACTGGCGCTCCTTCGGCTGGTGGGAGCACAAGGTCGTCACCGGGCCCGCCCCACGGCTGTACGACTGCTTCAACGAGTCGGACGCCATGGTCTCCGACATCTCCAGCGTCGTGTCGGACTTCATCGCCAGCGGCAAGCCGTACGCGGTCACCGACTCGGCCGGCCTCGGCAAGGACGAGTTCAAGCGGCAGAACACCGCGGTGCGGGCGGCGGTGATCCTCTCCAACAGCGCGGACGAGCTCGACGAGCTGCTGGCCGCGGTCGCCGACCCCGACTCCGACGCCCTCGCCGAGGAGCGCCGGATCCTCAAGGAGTACCTGCTCGGACCGGACGAGCCGACGTCGATGGAGCAGTTCGACACCGCGGTGCAGAACCTGGCCGCGAAGTCCCTGGCCCGCAACGCAGGTGTCGAGCAGCGGTTGGCCGAGCCCGAACAGGCTCCCGGCTTCGAGGACACGCCCGTGGGCGGCTGACGGAGAGCGCCCGGTCCGGCGGCCGCCTCCTTCACGGGGGCGGCCCCGGGGCCGTTTCCTGTTCAGCCGGAGATATGCGGATTGTGTCGTTCCGTACAACTCACGTACCAATCGGGTTGTCTAGCCTGCAATGAACCACAACCGAGCAGTTCCAGATGTCACCGTCGTTGTCGGTGCATATGAGGCAATGCCCTATCTCATCCGCTGTCTGGAGTCAGTGGAGAGCCAGACCCTGGGCCCGGACCGGATCGAGATCGTGGCCGTGGACGACGGCTCCACCGACGGCACCGGTGAGTACCTGGAAGAGTTCGCGGCGCGCTCCAAGGTGCCGACCCGGGTGGTCCACCAGCCCAACTCGGGAGGCCCCAGCGGCCCGCGCAACGTGGGGCTGAGGATGGCCCGCGGGCGCTACGTCTTCTTCCTCGACGCGGACGACTTCTTCGGTGACGAGGCGCTGGAGCGCCTGGTCACGATGGCGGACCGGGCCGGTACCGACGTCGTCCTCGGCCGCCTCAAGGGAGTCGGGCGCAAGGTCGGCACCTCGATGTTCGCCCGCACCGAGGAGCGGGTGGACGTGTACTCCTCACGTGTCATCTTCGCCCTGAGCGCGCAGAAGCTCTTCCGGCGGGAGCTGCTGGCCCGGTTGGGGCTCGAGTTCGACGAGACGCTTCCCACGGGCGAGGACTCCCTGTTCACCATGGAGGCGTATCTACAGGGGAACGGCGTCTCCGTGGTGGCCGACTACGACTGCTACCACCTCGTCGCCAGGGACGACGGCAAGCATGCGACGCGCAGGGGGAGCTACCCGCCGCGTTTCCAGGCCCTCACGGCATTGACGGAGCTGATCGTCCGGCTCGAGCCGGCCGGTCCGAAGCGGGACCAGCTGCTGGTCCGTCCGTTCACCGTCGGGCTGTTGCAGCAGTTCGGCCCCGCTCTGCTCAAGGAGTCGGAGGAAGTGCGCCGGCACAAACTGGAGCTGGCCGCCCCGATGATCAGATACTGGTCGAAGGGGGTCGCCGACAGGATCAAGGTCGGCGAACGCCTGGTCCTCGCCTGCGTGGCCGCGGGCCGTCTCGACGTCCTGGCGGACGTGCTCGAGTTCGTCCGGACCAAGCAGGTCCCGGACGTGGTGACGCAGGGCCGCAAGGGCCGGCTGTTCCTCGCGTATCCGCACTTCGGAAACCGGCGGAGCGGAATCCCGCGTTCGGCCTACGAGGTCACCGTGCCCGACTGGTCGGGCAGTCGGCGCGTCATGCCACCTGCCACCCTTCCGTCACTCGCACGGCGGGCCGTAAGAAGGGCTCGACGGGATTTGCGGAGGATGGGCGTCCGGCGTCCCCGCCGACGGCGGGTCAAGCTTGACAATGGGTAAAATCGAGCGGCCGGAGCGATAGCCGCTCGGGAAACAGACCCCAATCGAGGACGAATATCGTGAAGGCACTCGTACTCTCTGGTGGAGCGGGCACACGTCTGCGCCCCATCACGCACACCTCGGCCAAGCAGCTCGTGCCCGTCGCCAACAAGCCGGTGCTGTTCTACGGCCTGGAGGCGATCGCCGAGGCCGGGATCACCGAGGTCGGCGTGATCGTGGGCGACACCGCCGAAGAGATCCGCGAAGCCGTCGGCGACGGTTCCCAGTTCGGGATCAAGGTCACCTACATCCCGCAGGACCAGCCGCTGGGTCTCGCACACGCCGTGCTGATCGCCCAGGACTTCCTCGGTGACGACGACTTCGTGATGTACCTCGGCGACAACTTCATCGTCGGCGGCATCAGCGGTCTGGTCGACGAGTTCCGCGCCGAGCGCCCGGACGCCCAGATCCTTCTTACCAAGGTCCCCAACCCGACCTCCTTCGGTGTCGCCGAACTGGACGGCACCGGGCGCGTCGTGGGGCTCGAGGAGAAGCCGAAGCAGCCCAAGAGCGACCTCGCCCTGGTCGGCGTCTACCTGTTCACGCCCGCGATTCACGAAGCGGTTCGCTCCATCGAGCCGTCCTGGCGCGGTGAGCTGGAGATCACGCACGCCATCCAGTGGCTCATCGACCAGCAGCGCGACGTCCGCTCCACGACGATCGCGGGCTACTGGAAGGACACCGGCAACGTCACCGACATGCTGGAGGTCAACCGCTCGGTGCTGGAAGGTGTCGAGCCGGTCCTCGAGGGCGTGGTCGACGAGAGCAGTGAGATCATCGGCCGGGTCAGGGTCGAGGCGGGCGCCGAGGTCCGCGGCAGCCGTATCGTGGGTCCGGCGATCATCGGTGCCGGTACCGTGATCAGCGATGCCTACGTCGGTCCGTTCACCTCGGTCTCCGAGGGATGCCGGATCGAGGACAGTGAGATCGAGTACTCCATCGTGTTGCGCGGCGCCTCGATCACCGGTGTGCGCCGGGTGGAGGCGTCGCTCATCGGCCGTGACGTCGTGGTCACGCCCGCCCCCCGCAACCCGTCCGCCCACCGGCTCGTGCTCGGTGACCACAGCAAGGTGCAGATCTCCTCATGACCACGAAGATCCTGGTGACCGGCGGCGCCGGTTTCATCGGCTCCCACTACGTCCGCACCCTGCTCGGCCCCGAGGGGCCCGGTGACGTCGCCGTCACCGTGCTCGACAAGCTGACGTACGCGGGCAACCCGGCCAATCTCGACGAGGTCCGTGAGCACCCCGGCTTCTCGTTCGTGCAGGGCGACATCTGCGACCCCGAGCTCGTCGGCAAGCTGATGGCCGAGCACGACCAGGTGGTGCACTTCGCGGCCGAGTCGCACGTGGACCGCTCCATCGACGGTGGCGCCGAGTTCGTCCGCACCAACGTGGTGGGCACGCACACGCTGATCGACGCCGCGCACCGCGCGGGCGTCACGACCTTCGTGCACATCTCCACCGACGAGGTCTACGGCTCGATCGACGAGGGTTCCTGGCCGGAGACCCATCCGCTGGAGCCGAATTCCCCGTACTCCTCCGCCAAGGCGTCCAGCGACCTGATCGCCCTGTCGTACCACCGCACCCACGGCCTGGACGTGCGCGTGACCCGGTGTTCCAACAACTACGGGCACCACCACTTCCCGGAGAAGGTCATCCCGCTGTTCATCACGAACCTGCTGGACGGCAAGAAGGTCCCGCTGTACGGCGACGGCGGCAACGTGCGCGACTGGCTGCACATCGACGACCACGTCCAGGGCATCGAGCTGGTCCGCACCAAGGGCCGCGCGGGCGAGGTCTACAACATCGGCGGCGGCACCGAACTCTCCAACAAGGAGCTCACCGGGCTGCTGCTCGAGGCGTGCGGGGCCGACTGGGACACCAGCGTCGAGTACGTCACCGACCGCAAGGGCCACGACCGCCGTTACTCGGTCGACTGCGCGAAGATCCGTGAGGAGCTCGGCTACGAGCCCCGTAAGGACTTCGCCAAGGGCCTCGCGGAGACGGTTCAGTGGTATCGCGACAACCGCGCCTGGTGGGAGCCCCTGAAGGAGCGTGCGGCGCTGTGAGCGTGTGGCTCGTGACCGGTGCCGGCGGCATGCTGGCCCCTGACGTCCTGGATCGGCTCGCCGCCGACGGCATCGAGGCCGTCGGCGCCGCCCGGGCCGACCTGGACATCACCGACCCGGCGTCGGTGCGCGCGGCCATGGCCGAGCACCGGCCCGCCGTCGTGGTCAACTGCGCCGCGTGGACGGACGTCGACGGCGCGGAGACCCAGGAGGAGGCCGCCCTCGCGGTCAACGGTGCCGGCCCCGGGGTGCTTGCCGAGGCGTGCAAGGAGGCCGGAGCGGTGCTGCTCCACGTCTCCACGGACTACGTCTTCGCCGGCGACGGGACGGAGCCCTACGCCGAGGACGCCCCCACCGGCCCGCGCAGCGCGTACGGACGCACCAAGCTGGCGGGTGAGCGGGCCGTGCTGGAGCTGCTTCCCGACACGGGCCATGTGGTCCGGACGGCGTGGCTGTACGGAGCGGGCGGTGCCAACTTCGTGCGCACGATGATCAAGCTGGAAGCGGTCAAGGACACCCTCGACGTCGTCGACGACCAGCGGGGCCAGCCCACCTGGACCGCCGATCTCGCCGACCGGTTGGTCCGGCTCGGAAAGGGCGCGCTGGACGGCACCGTCAAGGCGGGTGTCCACCACGGCACCAGCAGTGGTGAGACGACCTGGTTCGAGTTCACCCGGGAGATCTTCCGGCTGCTCGGCGCGGATCCCGAGCGGGTGCGGCCGACGACGAGCGCGGCCTTCGTCCGGCCCGCGCCCCGGCCTTCGTACAGTGTGCTGGGCCACGAGCGGTGGCGGGACACGGGTATCGCCCCCATCCGCGACTGGCGCGCGGCGCTCGCAGAGGCGTTCCCCTCCCTGGTCGCGGCGGAACGCGGCAGCGACACGCCCGACATTACCCGCCGGTAGATGTTTACCTGCAGGCCAGATACCGGCTAACTTCGCTGGGAATCAAACAAGTTGAGATTCCCAGCGAAGGACCCACAAGGTGGACCGCCACAACTTCCTGCGCCATCTGCACCGTGTCTGCAAACCCCGGAACTATCTGGAGATCGGGGTCAACGACGGTCGCAGCCTGGCGCTGTCCCGCGTACCGTCCGTCGCCGTCGACCCCGCGTTCCGGGTCGTGACGGACCTCAGCTGCGACGTCCATCTGGTCAGGGCCACCAGCGACGACTTCTTCGCACGCAAGGACCCGCTCCTGCATCTGCGGAACGGCCGGAACCCTTTCCGCGCACTCGCGCGCAAGGACCCGATGAACCTCCTCGGCGCGGACCCGAAGCTGGAGCTCGCGTTCATCGACGGCATGCACCTCTTCGAATTCGCGCTGCGCGACTTCATGAACGTCGAGAAGCACTCCCGGTGGTCGAGCGTCATCGTCCTCGACGACATGCTTCCTCGCGACGTCGACGAGGCCGCCCGTGACCGGCACACGAAATTCTGGGCGGGCGACGTCTACAAGGTCGCCGAGGTCCTTCGCAAGCACCGCCCCGACCTCGTGGTCGTCGAGGTGGACACCGAGCCGACCGGTGTGGTCGTGGTCTTCGGCGCCGACCCGGACAGCACGGTGCTGAAGAACGGGTACGACAAGATCATCGAGGAGTACGTCGTCCCCGACCCGCAGAACGTGCCCCAGGAAGTGCTGGTCCGCAAGAACGCGGTGCGGCCCGAGGCGCTGCTGGGTGCGGACTTCTGGCCCGCCCTGGTCCGGGCCCGTACACTGCGCCGCCCCCGTTCGGCATTCGCCCCGGTGCGCCGGAGCATCGAGGCCGTCAGGGGCTGACCGCCCTCCCGTACGGCACGGAGCCTTGGGGACCGTCGGTCCCCAAGGCTCCGTGCCGTACGTCCGCGAGCGTGGCTCAGCCGCGCTCGCGCAGCTGCGCGTAGTACGCCCGGCACTCCTCGTACGACGGCAGCAGGCCCTGAGCCTCGGCCTCGGCGAGCGTGGGGGCCGCCTCGTCCTTCTCGGAGAGCAGCGGCGTGATGCCCTCGGGCCACTCGATGCCGATCCCGGGGTCGAGCGGGTTGATGCCGTGCTCGCGGCCGGGGGAGTACCCCTCTGAGCAGAGGTAGACCACGGTCGCGTCGTCGGTCAGCGCCATGAAGGCGTGCCCGAGACCCTCCGAGAGGTACACGGAACTGTGGTCGGTGTCGTCGAGACGCACCGCCTCCCACGTCCCGAAGGTCGGTGAGCCGACCCGGATGTCGACGATCACGTCCAGAACCGCGCCGCGCACGCACTTGACGTACTTGGCCTGGCTCGGCGGCACGTCCGCGAAGTGGATGCCGCGCAGGGTGCCGCGGCTCGACACCGAGCAGTTCGCCTGGGCGAGGTTCAGGCTGTGCCCGGCCGCCTCGGTGAACTCGGGGCCCTTGAACCACTCGTGGAAGCTCCCCCGGCTGTCCGGGAAGACCTTCGGCTCATGCACCCAGGCTCCGGAGATGGAGAGCTGCCGCATGGGATCACATCCTTGTTCTCTCGCTGGGGGAAGTGCGGGCGTCTCGACGGGCCGGTCAGCCGGTCAGGCGGGCGGCGAGACGGCGGAGCTTCTTGCGCGCCGAAGGGGGTAGCCTGCGCACGAGGGGCCGGGCCACCCCGAGCAGCCGCCGCAGCCTGCGGCTCCGATTCAGCGTGGCCAACTCACGCACCAGGCCGGCATCGGCATCCGGCAGGCTGTCGTCGAGCTGGAGGCGTCCGCCCGCATCGACGCTCACGCCGCACAGGGGGACCAGCGGGCCCTTGTCGCCGTCCAGCCGGGCCGCGAGCTGCCACTGCCCTGCCGGAGCACCCGGCATACGCGGCGGCACCGCCAGATGGGCGCGGTTCTTCACCGGACGGATCGCGGTCGGGACGGAGTGCACGACCTTCGGCGCGCTGTCCGTCTCCTGCGCGGCCGCGTCGCCGGCGGCCGGCTCGCTCAGCACCAGGGCCGCCTGGCCTGCGGCGGACTTGCCGGTGGTGAACACCTCCAGGCGCAGCTCGGTCTGCCCGGTGGCGACCCGCAGAACGGGGCGGCCCTCCAGGTAGGTGGCCATCTTCTTGGCGCGGCGGGCCACGTCGAGGGTCAGGTTCCCGTGCGGGTCGGTGAAGTACGGGATCACCGGGCGGACGGGGGACGAGAGGAGCGCGGGCAGGCACTTGGCGTCGACGTGCTCGGAGCGGTCGGCACCGAGGCGGGCCTTGCGGACGACGCCGAGGCCGCGCAGCGGTACCCACACGTCCCAGAAGCCGCGCGAGACCTTGCCGCGGCCGGGAGCTCCCTCGGGCGCCAGGTGGCCGGTACCGCGCAGGAGGACGCGGCAGACACCGTCTCCCAGCTCGTCGATCTCGGTGGTGAAGGTCGCGGGGCAGGGCCACTCGACGGCGGTCTCGCGGTTGCGCAGCGACAGCTCCGCCTTGAAGGTGTCCAGGTCGTCGGTGACGTCGACGAGCGAGTCGTCGTCCACGACGCCGCTGGTCACCTCGGGGTGGACGTACAGCCGGTCGTCACGGCGCAGCAGCGTGAGGGGCTTCTGGTCCTCGCCGTACACCAGCTGGCCGGTGACCTTGATGCGGCTCCGGCCGTCGGACTCCCAATCGAAGTCCTCCAGCCGGGCCGTCGCCTTGATGGAGGCGGCGAGGCGGGCGAGGCGCACCAGGCCCTGCTGGTCGTTTTCCTGCAGCAGCCGGGCGCGCAGCCGCAGCAGCGGGCCGAGGCCCTTGATGACGCCCTCACCCATGAAGTCATCGGCGAGCGGGCGGATCGCCTGCACCATCTCGTCGAGGTACTCGGCGTCGTACTTCAGCACCGACGGCTCGCTGAGGCGGCCGAGCATCTCCACGCGGAAGAAGCGGCGCAGCACCTGGTCACGGAAGTCGCCGGGCTCGGTGTTGGCGACCACGACGTCGAGGACCTCGCGCAGGTTGCCGTAGTAGCCGGACGGCACGATCTTCGCGGAGCCCGCGTTCTGCCCGTCGTCGCGGCGGGAGTAGTAGTAGCAGGTGTACGTGCCCAGGATGGAGACGACCTTCGCCGGGAAGTACGCCTCCATCATGTACAGCTGGTCCTCGAGGCGGCGCTTGCCCTCGGGGTAGGCGATGTTGTTCTCGCGCAGGAACTCCGTACGGAACATCTTGTGCGGGGTGAGGCTGTCGTACAGCGGGGCGTCCTTCAGCGAGCACTTCTCGCGGTTCTTCTTGAAGACGCCGTGCGGCACGCCGCGGAAGTTGCTGGCCACCTTGCCGATGACGATGTCCGAGCCGTTGCGGTGCCCCATGTCGTAGAGGCGGCGCAGCGCGTCGGAGGCCAGGTAGTCGTCCTGGTCGACGAACTGGACGTACTCGCCCTTCGCCTCACCGACGCCGATGTTCCGCGGCTTGCCCGGCCATCCCGAGTTCGGGATGTGGATCACACGGAAGTGGGGGTGCTCCTTGGCCAGTTTGTCGAGGCGCTCCGCAGTGTCGTCGGTCGATCCGTCGTTGACGAACAGCACCTCGAACTCCTCCGCCGGAAGAGTCTGGCGGATCAGAGAATCGATGCAGGGATCGATGTACTTGCCCGGGTTGTAGACCGGGATGACGACACTGACCTTGGTTGACACAACTGTGCCCCATCTCTCGTGGGAACCCTGGCGCGAAGGTGGGGTGGGAGCCGGCCGGCCCGGTACGGGGCACCAGCCACCGTCCCCTCCAGGGACGGGCCACCGTCCGGCTGCACTCTATCGGTTGACGGCGCCCGACAGCTCGGCCGCATGCGCGTGACGCCCCGGTGACATCCGAGTGGCACGACGACGCGGGGTGCCGACGGGACCGGCGGTCTGAATCGTCATGGCCGGAAACGGGTGACGTCCCTTACGTTCTTTTGACTTGGATGTCGGCAGCCGGAGAGACTGCTGAGGTTTCGCTCGGTCGCATGGGGGACAGGATCATTCGGTACATCCGCAGCAGCGCTCGTCACCTGCGCTGGACACACGGCTCGGTCGCCGATTGCTTCTCGGGGCGGGACAACAGCCTCGGCGTGCTCAGACTGTCCCTGGCCATGGCCGTCGTGATCTCCCATGCGAGCGTCCTCGGCTTCGGCGAGAAGGAATTCGGCCACCACTTCAGCCAGGGCCAGACCGACCTCGGCAAGTTCGCCGTCTACGGCTTCTTCGTCCTGTCCGGCATTCTGGTGACGCGCAGCGGCAAACGCCTGCCCCTGGGCCGCTTCATGTGGCACCGGGCGCTGCGGCTCTTGCCGGGGCTGTGGGTGTGCCTCGCCGTCACCGCCTTCGTGGTGGCCCCGTTCCTGTACTGGCGCCAGCAGCACAGTCTGGACGGCTTCCTCGGACACCCCGCCGGACCTTTGGACTACCTGCGGGCCAACTGGGCCGTCGCCCTCCGGCAGCGCGACATCTCCGGGGTGATGGCGGTGGCCGGCGACGCCGGGCTCGCGTACAGTCCGAGCTTCGACGCTGCTCTCTGGTCGCTGCGCTACGAAGTGCTCTGCTACGCCGGCGTAGCCCTGCTGGCGGTGACGGGTGCTCTTGCCCGGGCCCGCCGGGTGGTCGTACTGATCGCCGCGGTCCTCGGGTGGCTGGTGGTCCGGCAGTCGGTGGACTTCGCCTACTGGGCCGGGTTCGAAGACTCCTCGTACTACAAGAGCGTCGTGCTGGTCCCGGCCATGGGCCGGTTCGACCCGGACGTCATCGTCCATCTCGGCTTCGCCTTCGCCCTGGGAGCACTGATCGAGCTCTACCGCGAGCGCATCCCGGTCAGCGACGTGCTGGGTGTCGCCTCGGGGCTCGTGCTGCTCGGCAGTCTGCGCTTCGGCTACCTCTACACCGTGGGACTGCCCGCCTTCGCGTATCTGCTGCTGTGGCTCGCGATCAGGCTGCCCGCTCCGTTCCGCCGCATCGGGGCCCGGCACGACTACTCGTACGGCATCTACATCTACGGCTTCGTCGTGCAGCAGGCACTCGCCGTCCTCGGGTTCGCCCGCTACGGCTTCTGGGCCTACCTCGCCATGTCGGTGGTCGGCACGCTGATAGCCGCCGTCCTCTCCTGGCACCTCGTGGAACGTCCCGCGATGCGGCTCAAGGACTTCGGCCGCTCCCGCTCGCGGAACACGCCCGTCGCGCAGGGGCCGGGCCGGCCGGCGGACGGACAGCACACCGGGCGGGACGACGGCAAAACCCTCGTCGGCAGCGGCAGCCCCGGCGCGACCTGATCGTCGCCCTTCCTGCCCGCGCCGCCGGTCGCTCTCGGCTTCCTGCCGGCCGTCTGTCCAGCGAGCGGAATGTGCGCGCGCACGGTGCGCGCGCTGGCATACATTCGGCGTTGTGAAAGAGGCGAGGCAGAGCGTGGCAGGACAGGCCGAAGAGCAGGTCGAAGGGCAGGCCGACGAGCGGGGCGAGGGGCAGGTCGAAGGGCAGCGCACGGCCGAGCAGGCGCGGCGGCCGGGGCACTCGACCGGAGCACGGCCGGCCGTGGTGCGGGAGCAGGTGACCGGGGCCCGCAGGATCGTCGTCAAGGTCGGCTCTTCGTCGCTGACCACGGCCTCCGGCGGGCTGGACGCCGACCGGGTGGACGCCCTCGTCGACGTCCTCGCCAAGATCCGCAGCGGTGGCGAGAAGGAGATAGTGCTCGTCTCCTCCGGCGCCATCGCCGCCGGACTGGCACCGCTGGGCCTGGCCCGCCGCCCCAAGGACCTGGCCCGACAGCAGGCCGCCGCCAGCGTCGGCCAGGGACTGCTCGTCGCCCGCTACACCGCCTCCTTCGCCCGCTACGGCGTCCGCGTCGGCCAGGTGCTCCTCACCGGCGACGACACCAGCCGCCGCGCCCACTACCGCAACGCCTACCGGACCCTGGACCAGTTGCTCGCCATGGGTGCCGTCCCGGTCGTCAACGAGAACGACACCGTCGCCACCGACGAGATCCGCTTCGGCGACAACGACCGGCTCGCCGCCCTCGTCGCCCACCTCGTACGGGCAGACCTGCTGGTCCTGCTCTCCGACGTCGACGGCCTCTACGACGGGGACCCGGCGTTGCCGGCCAGCTCCCGCGTCGAGGAGGTGCACGGCCCCGAGGACATCGCACACGTGCAGATCGGCAGCGCGGGCAAGGCGGGCGTCGGCACCGGCGGCATGGTCACCAAGGTCGAGGCGGCGCGGATCGCCGCCGCCGCCGGTGTCCCCGTGGTCCTCACCTCGGCGAGCCGTGCGGCCGACGCCCTCGCCGGCCGCGCGACAGGCACGTACTTCCACGCGACCGGCCGCCGGTCGGCCGACCGGCTGCTGTGGCTGGCGCACGCCTCGGCCCCGCAGGGCTCGCTGACGCTCGACGACGGAGCCGTACGGGCCGTGGTGGTGGGCAGGAAGTCGCTGCTCCCGGCCGGTATCGCCGCGGTGGACGGCGAGTTCAGCGCCGGCGACCCGGTGGAGCTGCGTGATGCCGCCGGACGTGCGGTGGCGCGCGGACTGGTCAACTTCGACTCCAAGGAGATCCCGCAGCTGCTCGGGCGCTCCACCAAGGAGCTGGCGAAGGAACTGGGCCCTGAGTACGAGCGGGAAGTCGTACACAGGGACGATCTCGTCGTCCTCCAGTCCTGAGAAGGCGGAAACTCCCACCGTCAGGCATAGACCTTTGCCAAAACCGCCCCACGGCCCGCTGTGGGCTGGTCAACTTTGTTGCGGGGAACGGGGAACGGCTCGACGACGAAGCACGACGCAGCAACAGGGAGGCCGCCGGTGAGACGAGCGCGCCCAGGGGACGCGCCCCGAGGGAACGGGAGGCTGCCCCACGCCCGCAGGGCGGTGGGTGAGGAGCGGGCACTGACCAGCGTCGGGGCAGGCACCGACTTCGGTCACGGGCCCGGCGACAGACGCTCCGACGGGCCGGGCGACGGGGCCGCGGAGAGACGTGTCGACTCCGCCGTGGACGGACGGGCCGACGCGGCCGCGGAGGCAAGGACCGACCCCGCGGTGGACGGACGTGCCGACTCCGCGGTGAACCCCAGCACCGACGCGGCCGGCGTGGACGGACGTGCCGGCGGGCTCGGCGAGGTGCGTCGCGAGGCACTCGCCGACGTGTCCGAGGAGCCCGGCGCAGGTACGGGCGCGATGGGGACCGGCCGCCCGGGGGCCGGGACACGGCCCGTCGCCGTCGAAGAGGAGCGGACGCTGTCCCGGCTGTGGCACGTCACGCTCAGCGTCTCCGGCCCGCACGCCCCGGTGAAGGACGTCCGCCGCGGCCTGGAGCAGCTGGCCCACGACCATCCCTTCCTCCTCACCAGCCGGTACGCGGGCGACCACGCCGAGATCCGTTACTGGGAGGAGGCACGCGACCTGCACGACGCGGCCGCCGTCGCCCTCAGGCTGTGGGGCGAGCACCGGTCCACGGCCAATCTGCCGCCGTGGGAAATCGTCGGTCTCGAGGTCATCGACCGGCAGACCTATCACCAGCGCGTCGCCGAGGGCTACGGCCCGCCGCCCGTCGCCCGGGTCGGGGTGCACCCCTTCTGAGCTGACCGTTTCCGAGCTGACCTGGCGGCCATGGGCAGGCCCCGGTCGTCTCGGAGTGCGGAATCCGTGCCGGACGCCCGCCGAGCGCGCATTACGCTGCACATATGACGTCGCTCTCTTCGGTCTCGCCGTACGACAACATGTCCCCGGTCGCCCAGGCGGCCTACCGGGCACGCGCCGCCGCCGCCGACCTCGCACCACTGCCGAGGTCGGCCAAGGACGACGCGCTGCTGGCGATGGCGGACGCTCTCGAGGTCCGTACGAGCGAGATCGTCGAGGCCAACGCCGAGGACGTCGCCCGCGCACGCGAGGCGGGGACCAGTGAGGCGATCATCGACCGGCTCACGCTCAACCCCGAGCGGGTGCGGGCCATCGCGGCCGACGTGCGTGACGTCGCCGCGCTGCCCGACCCGGTCGGCGAGGTCGTACGCGGCCAGACGCTGCCCAACGGTATCGACCTGCGGCAGGTGCGGGTCCCGCTCGGCGTGGTCGGCATCATCTACGAGGCCCGGCCGAACGTCACCGTGGACGCCGCCGCGCTCTGCCTGAAGTCGGGCAACGCGGTGCTGCTGCGCGGTTCGTCCTCCGCGTACTCCTCCAACACGGCCCTGGTGCGCGTGCTGCGCGACGCGGTCGGCGGCTCCGGTCTGCCGGCCGACGCCGTGCAGCTGGTGCCGGGCGAGAGCCGGGACTCCGTACGGGAGCTGATGCGCGCCCGCGGCATGGTCGACGTGCTGATCCCGCGGGGTGGCGCCTCCCTGATCCGTACGGTCGTCGAGGAGTCCACCGTCCCCGTCATCGAGACGGGGACCGGGAACTGCCACGTCTACGTGGACGCCGAGACCGACATCGACATGGCCGTGGACATCCTGCTCAACTCCAAGGCCCAGCGGCCGAGCGTCTGCAACGCCGCGGAGACCCTGCTCGTCCACAAGGACGTCGCTGCCGCCTTCCTGCCGCGCGCCTTGGACGCCCTTGCCGAGGCGGGGGTGACCGTGCACGGCGACGAGCGAGTCGTCGAGTACGCGGACGCGACCAAGGCCACGATCGTGCCCGCCACCGCCGAGGACTGGGAGACGGAGTACCTCTCCTACGACATCGCGGCAGCCGTCGTCGAGTCGCTGGAGTCGGCGGTCGCCCACATCCGGCTCTGGTCCTCCGGTCACACCGAGGCCATCGTCACGACCTCGCAGGCCGCGGCCCGGCGTTTCACCCAGTTGGTGGATTCCACGACGGTCGCCGTGAACGCGTCCACGCGTTTCACCGACGGTGGTCAGTTCGGGTTCGGTGCCGAGATCGGCATCTCGACGCAGAAGCTGCACGCGCGCGGCCCGATGGGGCTGCCCGAGCTGACCTCGACGAAGTACATCGTGACGGGCGACGGCCACACGCGGTGACCGTCAGCGGGGCTCTGCCCCGAGTCACCCGGGCGGGGCGATTTTGCACTCTCCCTGCCCAAACCGGCCCGCCAGGTCTACCCTGAGGGTGTGCCGGACGACGTGGGGGGC
Source organism: Streptomyces sp. NPDC048389 (assembly GCF_040706335.1). NCBI lineage: Bacteria > Bacillati > Actinomycetota > Actinomycetes > Kitasatosporales > Streptomycetaceae > Streptomyces > Streptomyces sp. NPDC048389. The sequence continues at coordinate 24,386 of NZ_JBEZKP010000007.1, forward strand.
AAGCCGTTCCAGGACGGCGGGGACCCTGAGGACTCTGTCGACCGCGGGGGCGCGGACGAGGACTTCGCCACCGTGGTGTTCGACGAGCACTTCGTACGGGCCGCCAAGATCCACGAGCCGACCGCGGTGGAGCGCCTGCTCGCCGCGGCCGAGGCGCGCGCGGAGGCGGACGCCGCCCGCTCCGGCCTGCGGGGCCACTCGTCCGACGACGACCTCCGCGACGGGCACGGCTCCCGGCGCCGTCGTCGTGGTCACGACCACGACGACGAGGACGACGGCATCGGCCCCGACGGCGACTGGGCCGGCCCCTACGGACCGCACGGCGGGGCGCTGCGTCCCTACCGGGGCAGCACGCGCTGGCACCGGCCGGTCGCCTGGATCCTGGCGCTGCTGATGGGCATCGGGATGGTCGCACTCGCCTTCACGGCCGTGTATCGCGGAGCCCCGAACGGCAACCGACAGGACCCGGTGCCGCAGCCCGCACGGACCGGTGTCGACGCGCCGCCGACGGGCGCCACGGTCAGCGGACAGGGCAACGGCCCGCCGGCTGCCCTCGGGCGTTCCCCCTCACGGGTTTCCACGGTCCCGCCCGCCCACTGAGCGGCGGCTGCGCGGAGCCTGCCCCGTAACCCCGCAGCAGCGGGCTCGCAACTCGCTGAGAACGCGTGAGAACTTGTCGCGTACCAGTGCGTTTACGGTCGGCCCGCCGGACCTACCCTGAAACTATGGCTGGGCGTGGAGACCCGCCCGAGGGGACTCCCGAGGGGCTCCCCGGCGGTGGAGAGGACGAGTACGGATCGGTCGTCTTCGACGAGTCCTTCGTCCGTGCTGCCCGCGTCCAGGAATTCTCCGCCGTGGAGCGGATGGGGGAGCACGCACCGGCCGTCCGGAGCCTCCCCGCCTGGAACGCCAGGCGTGCACCCGCACAGATCCTGGTGCTCTTCCTCCTGGTGGTCATGGCCTTCGGTACCGCGATCTACCTCGGCGTCCGGCACCCCTACCAGCCGGCCCCGGCCCGACAGGCGGAACCGCTGCGGATCACTGTGGTCCCGCTCGCGCCGCAGGGCCCCGTGCCGGGCGGCACCCCGGCCGAGCTGTACGCGCACAGTCCGGCGGAGCAGTTCCGCACCGGCGCCGCCGGAATCACCATGCCCCCCGTCCGCCGGACCGAGCACTTCACGGAAAGTCAGGTCACGACGGCGCTGGCGACCGCCAAGGACTTTCTCGTGATGTCCTCGCTCGACCCGGACGTCCTCACCGACGAAGCCGTACAGCCCGTGCGCACGCTGCTCCACCCGGACCAGATGGACCAGTTCGACCGGAGCGTCACTGCACCGGCCGCAGACGGCCGCCGCGCCGCGATCGGCTGGCTGGTGCGCTTCGATCCGGCGAAGGTCGCGCTGGCGGACCCCGAGGTACGGGTGCGGGGGACGCTGGAGGTCCTGGAGACAGGGCCGGGCGCGCTGGAGATCACCTCCGACCACACTTTCGTCTACGCGCTGCGGCGGGCCGACGCCGGCGGCCGGCCGGACTCCGGCGAAGCCTCGCTCTTCACCGTCCGCCGCGAGCTGCACTTCCGATTCGACCGGGACGATCTGGCGCATCACCGCCTGGAGGTGCGATCCAGCCATCTCCAGGCCGGACCACAGTCCTGTTCCGCGGCAGCGTCGGACGTCCTGCGTCCGCTGCTGGCCGGCCAGCGGGCGGACTCCGACGGCCCGGCCGTGACCGACCCGTATGCCACGGGCCCGCCCACCGCCGCTGTGTGCGGGGCGCTCGCCCCCGATGCTCAGCCCTCCTCACCCTTGAGCGCTGCACAGTCTTCGCCCTGAGCACCGCCTGGCTCCACCCGTCGGCCGAACCCTCCGCCTGCGGGACGTCAGCCCGAAGTGCCTCCCGTGCCTGCGCCACCTTCTGCCGGGCCCGTGCCGTTGCCCGAGCCGCCGTTGCCCATGAACCTGTCCCGCAGCTTGCCGCCGAGGTCGCCGGCGCCCCCTGCTATGTCGCCGACCAGCTTCATCAAGGGGTCCTTGCTGGTGCGCACCGACTCGGCGTAGTGCGAGGCGGACTCGCGCAGGGAGTCGCTGACCGAGGTGTCCTTGTCCGCGGTCCGGCGCGGATAGTGGCCGTCCATGATCCGCTGGTGATCACGGCTCTCCGCCCACAGCTTCAGTTCGGCGGCGCGCACCGTGGTGAACGGGTGGGAGCGGGGCAGTACGTTCAGAATCTTCAGCACCGAGTCGCGCAGGTCGCCACCCGCTTCGTACTCCTCCGCCTGCTTGAGGAACGCGTCGACGTTCATCTCGTGCAGGTGGTTGCCTCCGGCGATCTTCATCAGGCCGCGCATCGACGCCTGAAGATCCTGGCCCACCAGCAGACCCGCACGGTCGGCGGACAGTTCCGACTTGCGGAACCACTCGCGCAGCGCCGTGACGATCGCCATGATCGCCACATTGCCCAGCGGGATCCAGGCCACCTTCAGGGCGAGGCTGGTCAGGAAGAGCAGAATCGTGCGGTAGACGGAATGGCCCGAGAGGGCGTGCCCCACCTCGTGGCCCACGACCGCCCGCATCTCCTCCTCGTCGAGCAGCTCCACGAGCCCGGTGGTGAGGACGATGATCGGCTCGTCCAGGCCGATGCACATGGCGTTGGGCCGGGGATCCTGCGTCACGTACATCGCTGGGACCTTCTCCAGGTCCAGGATGTAGCAGGCGTCACGCAGCATGTCGTTGAGATGCGCGAACTGAGCGTCGCCCACCCGCACCGAATCGGAGAGGAACAGCAGCCGCAGGCTGCGCTCGGGAAGCAGCGCGCTGAGCGCCTTGAAGACGGTGTCGAAGCCGCTGAGCTTGCGCAGCGCGACGAGCGCCGAGCGGTCCGCCGGGTGTTCGTAGGCCCGTGAGGAGATCTCCGGGAAGCGCCTGCGCTGCCTGCTCGGAACCTGCTCGTGGCTGTTGGTCATGGTGCCCCCTGTGTGGTGCGAGTCCTCGCTCGTCCCCCTGACGGACCCCAGCCTAGGTGCTGGGACCACGGCACGGTGGGGCCTGTGGATAACTCCGGATGCCCTTGTGACGGCGCCTGCGGACTGCACAACGACTGAGTCGGCGTGAGCGTGCCCGGACCGCCCGCATACGATGTCCGCGAAGTCTCCGCTCCCGTTCCCGATCGATAGGTTCTGTTGAAAATGAGCCTCACCGGCACCGCCGCCAACCTGGTCACTCTCGCCCAAGACTCCGAGCACGGCGGCAACCACGCAAGCCTCAGTCCGTATGTCACCGGCATCGGCGCCTTCGTCGCGCTGATGCTGCTGCTGTGGATCACCACCCGCTTCAACCGCGACCGCTGAGCCCTGGCCGACGGCCGGTGCCAGTAGGCTCTGCACGCATGGGAGAGCAGATGGCGGCCGCGGGCTCCGGCACCGGCTCCGGTGCGGGCAAGCGCAGACTCGGCGTGATGGGCGGCACGTTCGACCCGATCCACCACGGACACCTGGTGGCCGCCAGCGAGGTGGCCGCCCTCTTCCATCTCGATGAAGTGGTGTTCGTACCGACCGGGCAGCCGTGGCAGAAGAGCCACAAGAACGTGTCACCCGCCGAGGACCGCTATCTGATGACGGTCATCGCCACGGCGTCGAACCCGCAGTTCTCCGTGAGCCGTATCGACATCGACCGCGGCGGCCCGACGTACACGATAGACACGTTGCGGGACCTGCACGCCCTCAACGAGGACTCGGACCTGTACTTCATCACGGGTGCCGACGCGCTCTCCCAGATCATCGGCTGGCGGAACGCGGAGGAACTGTTCTCGCTCGCCCACTTCATCGGCGTGACTCGGCCGGGCCATGATCTGACGGACGACGGGCTGCCGGAGGGCGGGGTGTCCCTGGTGGAGGTGCCGGCTCTGGCGATCTCGTCCACCGACTGCAGGAAGAGAGTCGCCCACGGGGACCCGGTCTGGTACCTGGTGCCGGACGGTGTGGTGCGCTACATCGACAAGCGCCAGTTGTACCGCGGCGAGTGAGCCGCGGAGAGGGGCACCGTTGAACGACCAGCAGAGTCCGTACGACCCGTACCACCAGCCTCAGATCATCGGCTACGACGAGTACGGGCAGCCGGTCTATCAGCAGTCCCAGCAGTACGACCCCTACGCACAGCAGCAGGACGGCCACCCTCAGCAGTACCAGGACGGCCGGGACGCGCAGCGCTACGAGCCCGGACAGGGGCACGCGCCGGAGCAGAGTCATGTCCCTGAGCAGGGGTATGACACCGGCCAGGGTTACAGCGCGGGCCAGGGCTACGGCGCGGACCAGCGTTACAGCGCGGACCGGGGCTACGGCCAGGCGCAGCAATACGGCTACGACCCGTACGCGACCCAGCAGCAGGGCGGCCAGTACGACCCATACGCCGCTCAGGCCGGCTACGGATACGACACCGGCACCCAGCCCGCCGTCGGTACCACCGCACAGTGGAACATCCCGCAGCAGCAGCACCCCCAGGAACAGCAGCAACAGCAGCACCTGCAGCAACAGGGCCGGCAGCGTCCCGCCCCGGCGGAGGCTCCGGAGCCGGCCGGCGTGCCGGAGCAGCGCCGGCCGGAGAGCGGCACGGCGCGGCCCTACGAGACCGAGCAGTTCTCGTTCATCGAGGAGCCGGACGAGGACTCCGAAGACGTCATCGACTGGCTGAAGTTCACCGAGAGCCGCTCGGAGCGGCGCGAGGAGGCCAAACGACGCGGTCGCAACCGCGTCGTCGCCCTCATGGTCACGCTGGCGCTCGTACTCGTCGGTGGCGCCGGCTACCTCTGGTACGCGGGCAAACTGCCCGGCCTCTCCGGCACCGACACCAAGAGCGATACGGCGGTCGGCCCCCAGAAACGCGACGTCATCGTGGTGCATCTCCACAACACCAAGAAGGAGGGCACCTCCACCGCCCTTCTCGTCGACAACGTCACCACCGGGCAGGCCACCACGGTCCTGCTGCCCAACACCCTGTCCGTCGCCAATGACGACGGAACCGCCACGACCCTCGGGAAGTCCGTGGAGGACGACGGGTCCACGGGCACCCGGGAGGCCATCGGCACCCTGCTCGGTGCGGAGATCTCCGGGACCTGGCGGCTCGACACACCCTTCCTGGAGAACCTCGTCGAACTGGTCGGAACGATCGACCTGGCCACCGACACCGAGGTGCTCGGCGTGAAGAAGGGCGAGCCGCCCCTCGTGAAGAAGGGGGAGAACCAGACTCTCAACGGGCGGGCAGCCGTAGCGTACGCCACCCACCTCGGGCCCGAGGAGACCGAGGAGAAGCAGCTGCTGCGCTTCGGCCAGGTCATGCAGGGCGTGCTCAAGAAGCTGCCGGACGACGCGAAGTCGGCGACGGTCATCGTGGAGACACTGGGGCAGATCCTCGACCCCTCACTGAAGGAACGCGACCTGGGTGTCTCCCTCGCCAAGCTCGCCGAGCGCGCCAAGGGCGGCGACCACCGGACCGCGGTACTGCCCGTCCAGGAGGACGGCACGCTCAGTGACGAGGCCGCGAGCAGTGTGGTCAAGGACGTCCTGGGCGGCTCGGTCAGCGCGCCAGAGCCCGGCGACACGGTGCGCGTGGGCATCAGGAACGGCGGTGGCAAGGCCGATGCCCTGGAGGCCGCCCGGGTCACGCTGATCAACGGTGGCTACAACGTCGTGAGCGGCGGCGAGGCCGACACCGTCGACGCCTCGCAGGTCACCTACGCCGATGACGCGCAGAAGGTGAAGGCACAGGAGGTCGCCACGACGCTCGGCCTGCCGGCCGGCGCGGTCAAGAAGGGCAGGGCCGCCACCAACGCCGACATCTCGGTCGTGCTCGGGCCCGATTTCGAGACCGGAAACCCTGAGTGACGGGGGCGGCGGTGGCACCGCGAGGAAAGGCTGCGTGGAGTGTCGGCGGTCCGTGAGACCCTTGAAGGGTTCTTGACCGCCGACGAAAGCCTGCTTGTGACCGCCACGGATCGCTCCATCGAGCTCGTCAACGCCGCCGCCCAGGCGGCCGCCGACCGGCTCGCGCACGACATCATCGCGTACGACGTCAGTGATGTGCTCTCCATCACCGACGCCTTCCTGCTCGCCTCCGCCCCCAACGACCGCCAGGTCAAGTCGATCGTCGACGAGATCGAGGAGCGGCTGAACAAGCAGCTCGGCGCCAAGCCGGTGCGCCGAGAGGGGGACCGCGACGCCCGCTGGATCCTGCTCGACTACGTCGACATCGTGGTGCATGTGCAGCACAGCGAGGAGCGGGTCTTCTACGCCCTCGAGCGGCTCTGGAAGGACTGCCCCGAGCTCGCCCTCCCGGAGGACGCGCGGAACACCCGCGGCAAGGCGGAGGAGCACGCGAAGCTCACCGGCGGTGACACGGAAGGGGCGCAGCACTGAACGGCACCGGCACCCGGGCGACCACGCGGCCAGGGCGCGGCCGACGCGTCGTCCTGTGGCGCCACGGCCAGACCTCCTGGAATCTGGAGCGCCGCTTCCAGGGCTCCACGGACATCGAGCTGACCGAGGCAGGTGTGGCCCAGGCGCGCCGCGCCGCGCGGCTGCTCGCATCGCTGACCCCGGACGCGATCGTCGCGTCCGACCTGAAGCGGGCTGCGGCGACGGCAGGCGAGCTGGCCGCCGTCACCGGTCTCGACGTGTCGTACGACGCCGCCCTGCGCGAGACCTACGCGGGCGCCTGGCAGGGCCTGACCCACGAGGAGATCGTCGAGCGGTACGGCGAGCAGTACGCGGCCTGGAAGCGCGGCGAGCCGGTTCGACGCGGCGGCGGGGAGCTGGAGACGGAGGTTGCCGACCGGGCCGCTCCGGTGGTGCTCCACCACGCGGAGAAGCTGCCCGACGACGGCACCCTGGTCGTCGTCAGCCACGGCGGCACCATCCGTACCACGATCGGCCGGCTGCTGGGGCTCGACGCACACCACTGGGAGAGCCTCGGCGGCCTCACGAACTGCTGCTGGTCGGTGGTGGGCGAAGGCGCCAGAGGCTGGCGGCTGCTCGAGCACAACGCGGGCACCCTCCCGGAGCCGGTCCTCGGCGACGACACCTGAGCGGGGCGGCACACGTGGGATCAGAGCCGGGCCGGGTCCGGCTCTCGGTGCCGGAGCGGGCTCCGGACCCGGATTTCGCTTTCCGGCAGGTCGCAGGCTAGAGTTCTTCTTGTTCGCAGCGCGGAGCGCGAAGAACACGCGGGGCTATAGCTCAGTTGGTAGAGCGCCTGCATGGCATGCAGGAGGTCAGGAGTTCAATTCTCCTTAGCTCCACGATCCGGATCCCGTCCCCTTCCAGGGGGCGGGATTCTGCGTTCTCCCCGGGATGGCCCGTGCCGCCGCGGTGCCGTGGCCGACCTCGTACGCGAACGCCGCTGACCGGTGTGCGTGGCCATGGCAGAATCGGACGGCCGGAGGGGACACCGGCGGTACGGGAGGGAGCGCACGATGTCCGCCAGCGGCGAGGAAGCCGGGGAGGCTGCCGATGACCTGCTTGCCACGGCGGAGGCCGGTGCGCGCCTCGGCTGTCCTTCCTGCGGTTCTGCCCATGTCGCCCAGGTCCTCGGGGACAACGGCGGCGTTTCCTACGTGTGCACGGCCTGCGGCCACAGCTGGAGCTGAGTGATGGGTGCCCACAGGCGGAAATGCGACTGGTGCGACAGCGGTACGCCGATCGTCCGGGACATGGACCCGGTCAATGCCGATTTCCAGTACTGGTGCGAGGAGTGCGCGAGAGCGCTGATCATAAAGGGCGACCCGATCGAGACGTACCGCGAACTGGAAGGTGAGCCGATCTACGGCCGGCTGCTGGACGAGCACTGCGCACTCAAACGTTTCTACTCGTTCGCGACGGCCTGACGGCCCGTCCGGTGCCCTGTGCCGCCCGGCCGGGCGGACGGCGCCGCTCTGGGCCCCTTGAGGCGCTCCGCGGGGTCGTGGAATCAATTTGGAGATGCGGCAACGGGCGCGTTAATGTTCTCTACGTCGCCGCGGGGGAGACCCGGAAGCGGGGCGGCACACAACAAGGGGCTATAGCTCAGTTGGTAGAGCGCCTGCATGGCATGCAGGAGGTCAGGAGTTCAATTCTCCTTAGCTCCACAGAAGACAATGAAGCGGGCCACCCGGATCGGGTGGCCCGCTTCATTGTCGTGGTGTCCGTCGTCAACCGCGGCCGCTGCCCAGTGCCTTGCGGTTGATGCTCGGCAGTGCGGGGCGGGCCGGCGGCGGCGTCGGACCCGGGGAGGCGACCTGCTCGATCCGCATGGCGAGTGCGGGGCAGCGGCGCACGGCCCGCTGCGCGCGCCCCTGCATGTGGACGGGAACCATCGCGTCGGCCACCGACGGGTAGCCGTCGGGGTTGAGCCGGATCAGCTCCGGGATGATGTCCGCGCACAGCCCGTGCCCCTGACAGAGCGTCCAGTCGACGAAGATCTTCTCGCCGCTCGGGATCGACTCCTCCGCCTCCTCGTAACCGGGCAGCGGCAGCGGCAGCACGCCCGTCGTGTCACGCCCGCAACCGCCGTGCAGGACGTGCGCGGCGAGGTCGTCGGTGAACGCGGACAGTGTCGACGCGAAGAAGCGTGCGGAGCCGTCCGGGTGTTTGCACGCGCCCCGGCCTTTGACGGCCTGGGTGACCTCGCGCAGCGCCTCCAGAGCCGTTGGCCCGCCGCCGTTCATCACATCGGCCAGCCCGCCGGCCGCGGCGGGCAGCCCCAGCTTGCAGGGGCCGCACTGCCCGGCGGTCTCGGCGGCCAGCCAGTTCGCCACCCGCAGCGCCTCGCCGAGCGGACAGGTTTCCGGACCGATCGGCAGGATCGCGCCGGCTCCCAGCGCGCCGCCCACGGAGGCCAGGGACTCCTTGGACACCACCGCTTCGTGGACGGCGGCCGCGTCGATCCAGTTGCCGTGGTAGCCGCCCGTCAGCACGCCCTGCGGCTCGGGCGGCGCCCCGGCCAACTGCAGCACGTACCGCAGAGGCACGCCCGTCGGCACCTCGACGACCATCGGGCGGGCGACGGCCCCGGAGATCGTCAACATGACCGTGCCCGGCTCGGAGTCGAGACCGGTGTGACTGTAGCGGCGGGCGCCGATCCGGGCGGCGACGGCCAGCTGGGCGAACGTCTCCGCGTTCGACAACAGAGTCGGCGCTCCGCCGACTCCGGTCTCCGCTGCGCGCACACGGCGGCCGGGCGGCAGGGCGGGGCCGCCGTTGACGGCCCGGATGACGGAGGACGCCTCGCCGGAGACCATGCGCTCCGGGGTGCGCACCACTCTGGCTCGCAGGGCCTGGCCGCGACGGTCGGACAGGCCCCGCTCGGCCAGTGCCGCGCGCATGGAGATCTCGGTCGAGTTGCGGGTGACCGCGACGACGAGGGTCCGCGCGCCGAGCGCCTCCGCGGCGAGCAGCGCGCCGTCGAGGATCAGATGCGGTGCGCGGTTGAGCAGCACCGTGTCCTTGCGGCAGGCGGGCTCGCCCTCACTGCCGTTGACCACGACCACCGGCCGGATGCCGCGCCGGATCGCGGACTTGGCGACGGCCCGCAGTTTCTTGCCGAAGGGGAAACCCGCGCCGCCGCGGCCGGTGAGGGATATGTCCTCCGCGAGCTGTGCGAGCCGTTCGCCGCTCACGGGCTCCAGTGGTCCGTGCACCTTGAGATGCATGGGCAGGTCGAGGCGCTCGACCAAATCGAAGCCCTGCGTCAGCTGGGGAAGGCCGACGACGCGGACCTCGGGGACGTCGGGGAGGGGCGCGTTCACGGTCGTTCTCCTGCTGGTGCGTGCCAGGGCTCTCCGGCCGGGGGCTGGAAGAGCGGGCCGGGCAGTGGTGCTGTCTCGTCGTACGCGGGGAGGGTGCCGGTGTCGTAGGGGGGCCGGCCGTCGTAGGGGGCCGGGGGGCCGGCCGGTGAAGTGTCGTAGGGGGTGTCGTAGGCGGTGGCGCCGTATGCCGGGGCGCCCCCCGTGTCGTACGGAGGAACCGTGCCCGTGTCGTACGGGGGGACGGAGCCCGTGTCGTACGGAGGAACCGTGCCCGTGTCGTAGGGGGAGGGAGCCTCGTACGCGGCGGAACCGCCGTACTGCGCCGCAGGCGAGTCGTACGCGGGGGCGGTGTCGAAGAGCGGCGGTGGAGGGGTGTCGTGGAGGGGCACCGCCGGGTCGGTCCGTACGGACTGTGCCGGCGGAGGTGGCGAAGGCGTCGGCCAACTGCCCGTCCGTGGTCCCGTCTCCGACACCACGGGTATCTCCTCGGTCATCGGGACCCGCTCGGCGAGCGGGGCCGACTCACCGGCCATCGAGACGGCGCGGTAGGCGGCGGCCATCCCGGTGCCGCGGCCGCCGGCGACGGTGCCGCTGTCAGGCACGACGGTCGGCTCCTCCTCGGGCCGGGGTGCCTCGTAGAGCTGCGGGGAAGGGGCGGTGAGCCTCGGGGGCTGAGCTCGGGCCTGGCCGAGGGGCGGCTGGAAGTCCTGCTCGTACGGGCGCTGCGACGGCACACTGCTCGCTCCGCCGGTCATGCGCTCGATGCGCTCCATACGGTCCATGCGGTCCATGCCTGCGGGTACGGTCGGGCGGCCCGTCCCGTTCATCGCACCGATGCCCGGGAGCGGCGCGGTGGTGAGATCCCGCTGGGCCTGCTCGTCCGTGGCCGCGGGCCCGTCGGCTCCGTCGCCGCCGGTCAGCTGCATGATCCTTTCTGCGATCCGGCGCTGCACGGGGCGCGGCATCAGGCGGACACAGAGCGCGGCGGCGACTCCCGCGAGGGCCAGGCAGTACATGGTCACGACCCAGGCCGCGGCAGGCCGGCCGGTGTAGAGGCCGTGGACCAGGGCGAAGCACCAGGCCGGGTACGCCAGCATGTGGAGCGGCCGCCAGCGGCCGGCGACCTTGATGTTGCCGGCCAGGGCACTGCGCAGGGCGCCGGTCGTGCCGGCGACCACCATCAGGAGCCCCGCCAATGAGCCGAAGCCGATCAGCGCCTCCGTGCCGGTCACGCCCAGCCCGAAGGGGATCAGGGCTCCGAGCAGCGACACGTGGCCGAGAGACACCTTCACCGTCGCGTGCAGGAGGAGGAATCCGAGCGAGGCGATGGCGGTCGCACGGTGGATCCCTTGGGCGAGCAGGCGGTGGCGCGGGGAGAGCAGCAGTCTGTCGGTGGCGAGGAGACCCCACGCGACGGACGCGGTGAGTGACACCAGGGAGAGGACCCCGGTGGTGAAGTCGAGCATGGCGCGGAAACTGTCGCTGCCTCCGACGGCGAACAGGGGTAGGAGCACCAACGCGGCCATGGAGACGCCGCCTTGCACCTGGCGGCTGACTCCGCGGTCCGGACCGGACGGCAAACGCATCTTGAGACGGGGGTTCATGGGGCGACTCCGAGTGGTGCGGGAAAGCTGTCCCGTTGACGCACTCTAGGTCGACCCATACCAAGCGGCGCGAGGTTTCGAGGTTTATTGCGGTGAAGTGAGCACAACTGACTCGGAGGTTGCCCTGGATGGGGTCGATACGCGGAGTAACCCGGACGGCTTGGTCACCGGCTTGATCACCGCAACGGCCGAAACCCGCCGTTACGGCGCGGGACAACCGCAACGGAGTGGTCGTCGGCGGGCGAGAATCGGTTGGAATCGGTCGAGTGCAGTCACAAAGCGGTTCCGCGTGGATACTCATGCGGCCGGTTCCTCCGCTGCGGTACCCTGACGCCATGCGTGCCGTACGCCTTCTGCTTAGCGAGCCGCGCTGATCAGTCCCGACGGATGAGAAATCCGGTCGGAATCGGCGCGGCGTCCCCTCCTGTGCGAGGGGATTTTTCATTTCCCCCGGTACGTGAATCGGCTGGCAGTCGGCGAAGACGATCGATGGAGCTTTAAGGATCATGAGCGAGATGAACTCGGCTGCCGAGGCAGCAGCCCCGCATCGTTACACGGCCGCCATGGCGGCCGACATCGAGGCACGCTGGCAGGACTTCTGGGAGGCGGAGGGCACCTACGAGGCGCCCAACCCGAGCGGCGACCTGGCCGGCGACCCCGCTCGGGTGGCGAAGCCCAAGAAGTTCATCATGGACATGTTCCCGTACCCGTCGGGTGCGGGCCTGCACGTCGGCCACCCCCTGGGATACATCGCGACGGACGTCTTCGCCCGTCACCAGCGCATGAGCGGGCACAACGTCCTGCACACCCTGGGATTCGACGCCTTCGGACTGCCGGCCGAGCAGTACGCCGTGCAGACCGGCACGCACCCGCGCGTGTCCACCGAGGCGAACATCGAGAACATGAAGGCGCAGCTGCGCCGGCTGGGCCTGGGCCACGACAACCGCAGGTCGTTCGCGACGATCGACCCGGACTACTACAAGTGGACCCAGTGGATCTTCCTGCAGATCTTCAACTCCTGGTACGACGAAGAGGCGAAGAAGGCCCGTCCGATCGGCGAACTGATCGCCCAGTTCGAGAGCGGTGAGCGCACCGTTCCCGGCGGTGTCTCCCCTGCCGAGGGGCCTGAGGGAGGGCGCGCCTGGAGTGAGCTGAGCGCCGTCGAGCGAGCGGGTGTCCTGGGCGACTACCGCCTGGCGTACGCCTCCGACGCGCCCGTCAACTGGTGCCCCGGCCTGGGCACGGTCCTGGCCAACGAGGAGGTGACCTCCGACGGCCGCTCGGAGCGTGGCAACTTCCCCGTCTTCAAGGCCAAGCTGCGCCAGTGGAACATGCGCATCACCGCCTATGCCGACCGGCTGCTGGACGACCTGGACGCGCTGGACTGGCCGGAGGCCATCAAGCTGCAGCAGCGCAACTGGATCGGCCGCTCCGAGGGCGCACGCGTCGACTTCTCGGTCGACGGCCACGACGGCGCGCGGATCACCGTCTTCACGACCCGCCCCGACACCCTGTTCGGCGCCACCTACATGGTCCTGGCGCCCGAGCACGGCCTGATCGACTCCATCGTCCCGGCCGAGTGGCCCGAGGGCGTCAACGAGGCATGGACCGGCGGCGCGGCGACCCCCGCCGAGGCCGTCGCCGCCTACCGCAAGCAGGCACAGACGAAGAGTGACGTCGAGCGCCAGACGGAGCACAAGGACAAGACCGGTGTCTTCACCGGCTCGTACGCCGTGAACCCGGTCACCGGCGAGCGGATCCCCGTCTTCGTCGCCGACTACGTCCTGATGGGCTACGGCACCGGCGCCATCATGGCCGTCCCCGGGCAGGACGAGCGCGACTGGGAGTTCGCGGAGGCATTCGGACTGCCCATCATCCGCACCGTGCGACCGCCGGAGGGCTGGGAGGGCGAGGCGTTCACCGGGCAGGGCCCCGCCATCAACTCCGCCAACGACGAGATCTCCCTGAACGGTCTCGACGTCGCCGAGGCCAAAGCGAAGATCACGGCCTGGCTGACGGACAAGGGCATCGGTGAGGGTACGGTCAACTTCCGGCTGCGTGACTGGCTGTTCAGCCGTCAGCGCTACTGGGGCGAGCCCTTCCCGATCGTCTACGACGAGGACGGCGTGGCACACGCGCTGCCGGAGTCGATGCTGCCGCTGGAGCTGCCGGAGGTCGACGACTACTCGCCGCGCACCTTCGACCCCGACGACGCGGACACCCGGCCCGAGACGCCGCTGTCCCGCAACGAGGACTGGGTGAACGTCGAGCTGGACCTGGGCGACGGCCCCAAGCGCTACCGCCGCGAAACCAACACCATGCCCAACTGGGCCGGTTCGTGCTGGTACGAGCTGCGCTACCTGGACCCGCACAACAGCGAGCAGTTGGTCGCCCCCGACATCGAGCAGTACTGGATGGGGCCGCGCGAGGGGCAGCCGCACGGCGGCGTCGACCTGTACGTCGGCGGCGCCGAGCACGCGGTGCTGCACCTGCTGTACGCCCGATTCTGGTCCAAGGTCCTGTTCGATCTGGGGCACGTCTCGTCCGTCGAGCCGTTCCACAAGCTGTACAACCAGGGCATGATCCAGGCGTACGTATACCGCGACGAACGGGGCTTCCCCGTCGCCGCCACCGAGGTGGAGGAGCGGGACGGCAGGTTCTACTTCGACGGCGAGCCGGTCAAGCGCGAGCTGGGCAAGATGGGCAAGTCCCTGAAGAACGCCGTCACCCCTGACGAGATCTGCGCCGAGTACGGGGCCGACACGCTGCGTCTGTACGAGATGGCAATGGGTCCTCTGGACGTCTCGCGGCCGTGGGACACCCGCGCCGTCGTCGGCCAGTACCGGCTCCTGCAGCGGCTGTGGCGCAACGTCGTCGACGAGGCGACCGGCGAGGCCACGGTCGTCGACGCCGAGCCGGACGAGGCGACGCTCCGGGCCCTGCACAAGGCCGTCGACGGGGTCTCGCAGGACATGGCGGCGATGCGGTTCAACACCGCCATCGCCAAGATCACCGAGCTGAACAACCACTTGACGAAGAAGGGCGGGCCGGTCCCGCGGTCCGTGGCGGAGCGCCTGGTCCTGCTGGTGGCACCGCTGGCCCCGCACATCGCGGAAGAGCTGTGGCGCAAGCTGGGCCATACCGAATCGGTCGTCCACCAGGACTTCCCGGCCGCAGACCCGGCCTACGTGGTGGACGAGACCGTCACCTGCGTCGTGCAGATCAAGGGCAAGGTCAAGGCCCGGCTGGAGGTCGCCCCGTCGATCACCGACGAGGAGCTGGAGGCGCTGGCACTGGGTGCCGAGCCCGTCGTCGCGGCTCTCGGCGGCGCGGGGATCCGCAAGGTGATCGTGCGGGCGCCCAAGCTGGTCAACATCGTGCCCGCGTAGCGGACGGCGCCGTCGGGGGGTTCCCCTACGGGCAGGTTGGGGGTTCCGTCGGAACCTACGGCCTGCCCGTTCCGTTTACCTTGGAAGGACACAGACGACACCGGAGGGCGCACATGGAAGCCGTGCTCACGATTCTCGCGCTGCTCCTCTTCGCCTTCGTGGCGCTGGGGGTGTACGTGAGCGTGAAGGCCGTCCGCGCCGCCAAGCGCGGCGTCGAGCGCACCGTCACCCAGGCGCGGCGTACGGTGGAGGAGACCGCGCTGCGCGCCAAGAGCTACGGCCAGACCGGCGTCGTCGGCGAGCTCGCCCAGCTGCGGCTGAAGCTCCGTACGTCGATGCGGGCGACCCAGGACACGCTGAACGCGGGGGTGGCGGAGGACGCTTCGCTCTCCGAGTCTCTGGCCCTCTTCCAGCGGCTCAGCGCGCACGGGCGTGAACTGGACGACGAACTCAGACGGCTCGAACGCGAGCCGGACCGGGGCAAGCTCTCCTCACTGATGCCCGGCCTGCGTGAGCGTACGGAACAGATCACGCATTCCGCGGAAGCGCTGCGCTGGGCGGCGCGGGACCGGGCGCACAAGTTCGCCGAGGGCGATCTCGACGCGCTGAGCGCGCAGATCGACATGGAGGCGGGGGCACTGCGGCACTGGTCGGCCGCGGACGACACGGCCGACGGTGAGACGTCGAGCGACGCGGGCCGAGTGAGCGACACCGGTTCCCGGACCGCGGCATGGCCCGAGGCGCCGGAGCCGGGAGCCCGCGAGGAGGCAGGAGCGGGGACGGGCGCCACCCAGACCTGGCCGGCGGCAGCGCCGGAGGCGGGTGCGGAGCCGGACCGGCCGCAGGCGATCACCGCCCGGGACCCGAGGCAGCCGACGGCCTATCCGTGGCAGAAGACCGCCCGGCCGGAGACGACGAACTGACGCACTGCTGCCCGCATCGTCCTCGCCGCGCACAAGGGCGGCCGGGCGGGCCGCACGCCCGCGAGGTTTCCGTATGGCGTGTCGGCGGTGCGGCGCCCTGTGCGCGGACTGTGCGGCGGAGGGTGTGGCGCCCTGTGCGTGGGCGGTGCCGCAGACCGTGCGGTGCACGGCGTGGGGACGGGGTCGGGCTTTCGTACGGTGTACGGCGTGGAGGCAGGGGCGGGCTGCCGTACGCTGCACCGTGTACGGGCGGGGTCGGGCTGCCGTACGGCGTCGCCTGCGGGTAACCTCCCGCTCATGTCCCGCCATGTCGCGATCGTCACCGATTCAACGGCCTACCTGCCGCCGCAGGCGATGGAGCGGCACATCATCACCGCCGTGCCGCTGACCGTCGTGCTCGGTGACCAGGCTCTGGAGGAGGGCACCGAGATCTCGGCCCGCTCGCTGGCGACCGCCCTGCAGAAGCGGCACTCGGTCACCACGTCGCGTCCCAGCCCGGAGACGTTCAGCCAGGCGTACCGCGTCGCCGCCGACGCAGGTGCCACGGGAATCGTCTCGCTGCACCTCTCCGCCGAACTGTCGGGGACCTACGACGCGGCCGTGCTGGCCGCCAAGGACGCGCCTGTGCCGGTGCGGGTCGTCGACACCGGAATGATCGCCATGGCCCTCGGTTTCTGCGCCCTCGCGGCCGCAGAGGTGTCCGAGGCCGGCGGCTCGCTGGACGAGGCGGTGGCCGCGGCGGAGAAACGGGCGGAAGGCACGTCCGCGTACTTCTACGTCGACACACTCGACTACCTGCGCCGCGGAGGCCGGATCGGTGCCGCACAGGCGCTGCTCGGCTCCGCACTCGCCGTGAAGCCCCTGCTCCAACTGGCCGAAGGCCGCATCGACATGCTCGAACGCGTGCGTACGGCGTCGCGAGCCATCGCCCGGCTCGAGGAACTCGCCGCCGAGCGGGCCGGCACGGCGCCGGTCGACATCGCGGTCCACCACCTCGCGGCGCCGGAGCGGGCCGCGGCACTCGCGGACCGGCTGCGCGAGCGGGTGACGGGCCTGGCCGACCTGTATGTCAGCGAGGTGGGCGCGGTGATCGGGGCGCACACGGGCCCGGGACTGCTGGGCCTCGTGGTCTCGGCGCGCTGAGAGATCCGGCGCTGCGCGCTGAGGAATCCGACGCTGTAATCACCCGTGAGGGTGGCCGAGTTGTCCACAACGGGCCGGTTGTCCACTGAAATCGGGACGGCCCAGCGGGTTCGGGCGCTCGTGCCTACCGTCCTGTGCATGGCTCTTCGATCACGTACCGCAACCAGTGGCCCGGGTCGCGCCCCGGCCTCCGACAGCCGCGTTCACCACGGCCACGGCCACGGCCACGGCCACGGCCACGGCCACGGCCACGGCCACGGCCACGGCCGTGTCCGTCGGCACGAGCCCGTGTACGGCCCGGGGCCCGTGCCGGGTCCGTCGCACGCGCCGGCACCGATGCCCGGGGCGGCGCAAAGCGTCGCCGGAGACATCCGTCTCGGGCCTGGTACCGGCGCGGATGGCCGCGGCTTACGGGCCGGTCGCCTGCGCGGCGGGCGCACGCCGGCGGCGCAGGCAGTCGCGTTGCGCCGCCGGGCTGACGCCCTGTTCCGGTCCGTCCCGCGGGCTGGGAGCGGGGAGCCGCGGGAAGTCGTGGGCGTGGCGCCCGGACAGCATGAGGCGTCGTCGTCCTCGCCCCCGCCCACATTGGTGCCCTCCCGCCCGTCCTCGTCTCCCGGACCGCCGTCGCCCGGCCCGCGCCCCGCATCGCTTCCGCCGCCGCGTCCGGCCCCGCCCGGGGCACCCGCCGCGGACTTCGGGGGACGACGGGCGGGGGCGGGCACCGGCCCGGGGCGAAGCGGCTCCGGCGGTCGGGTGGCTGCGGCAGGCGCGCCCAGAGTACGAGCGGCCGGGTCGGACGGTCCGCCCGGACCGAGCGGACCGTCAGGCCGGGCACCGCTACCGGTCGGGCCCGGCGGCGACGCCGGGAGCCCGACAGGAGGAACCGGGCCCGGCACGGACACGGAGACACTGGGTGACAGGGGGCCCTTGCGAACACTCGGTGACAGGGCGCCCTCGCGGGCACTTGGAGACGGGGCACCCTCGCGCTTCCGGCTCGCACTTCTCGACCGGCTGCCGGTGTGGGTGCGGCTCAGGTGCGGACTGGAACCGAAGACGCTCGCCGCCCTGGCCGTGGTCCTCGTCGCAGCGGCTGTCTTCGCGGCGCAGCACTTCTGGACCGGCCGGCCGCAGCCCTTACACGCCCCGGAGCTGATTCAGCAGGGCTCTGCCCAGCCGCGGCCCGGACCGGGGGCGGATCTGTCCCCCTCACCGGGACCCCCGGTCGACGGACCGGGGCGGACTGCCGCGATCGTCGTCGACGTGAGCGGCAAGGTGCGGCGGCCCGGAGTGCTCGAACTGCCCGCCGGGTCGCGGGTCGCCGACGCGCTCGCGGCAGCCGGAGGAGCCAAGGACGGTACCGACCTCACGGGGCTCAACCGGGCGCGGGTGCTGATGGACGGCGAACAGGTCGTCGTCGGCGGCCCGGCCCCGCCGGCTCCCGGCGGTTCCGGCACGGGGCCGGCGGCCGGCGCGCCTGCCGGGCCGATCAGCCTCAACTCGGCCACCGCGGACCAGTTGGAGACGCTGCCCGGAGTGGGGCCGGTGCTCGCGCAGCACATCGTCGACCACCGCATGCAGAACGGCGGCTTCCGTTCGGTCGACGAACTGCGCGATGTCAACGGAATCGGTGACCGTCGGTTCGAGCTGCTGCGGGACCTGGTGCGGCCATGACCCGGGTGGCGGTCCACGCCCGGGCAGGCCACCGGCTGGGCGCGGCGGACCCGCGCCAGGAAGGCCCCACCGATTTGCGGCTCGTCCCGCCCGCGCTGGCCGTCTGGGTGGCGTCGGCTCTCGCATTGGGGGCGCCGGGCCGGTGGACGGCAGTAGGGGCGGTGGCCTGTCTCGCCGCGGCCGCACTGCTGCCGCAGTGGGCGGTCGCCGTGCGGCGCCGGGACGACCGAGGCGGCAGCTTCGGCGGCGGGCTCGCCCCGGGCGGCAGCGGGTTCCTCCGGGGCGGCCGGGTCCGTCGGCGCTCCGCGGGGGCAGCCGCCTCACCGACGGCCGCGGCGCGCGCTCCGGGAAGCCGTCCTCGGCATTGGCGTCCGGGCACCACGGCCCTCGCCGCTGTGTTGGTGTGCGCCGCTGCCGGTGCCGTGTCCGCCGGGCTGCACGGGGCGGATCTGCGCCGCGGGCCGCTGCCCGGCCTCGCCGAGCGGCATGCGCGTGCCACGGTCGAGCTGACGGTAATCTCCGACCCGCGGCCCACCAGCCCCAGGGCCGGGGGCGACCGTACGGCTCCCGCAGCCCTCGTGCTGAACGCGGAGGCGACGCGGGTCACTGTGTCCGCAGGCGCCGTCACCGCGACCCGTACGCCCGTCCTGCTCCTCGTGTCCCCCGGCGAAGAGGACAGGAGGGCCTGGCAGCGGCTCCTGCCCTCCACCCGGCTGACGGTCGGCGGGCGCCTCGCACCGCCATTGCGCGCGGACGACCCCTTCGCGGCCGTTCTGCGAGCCGACGGCGGCCCCCCACGGATCACCGGCCCCCCGACCGTCCTGCAGCGCGCTGCCGGCGGCCTGCGCGCCGGACTCCGCGAGGCGACGGACGGTCTGGCCCCCGACGCCCGCGCGCTGCTGCCGGGCCTCGTCGTCGGGGACACCTCGCGCATCCCCGCCGACCTGCAGCACGCGTTCGAGGCGACGGACCTGACCCACCTCCTCGCCGTCTCAGGCAGCAACCTCACCATCGTCCTCATCCTGCTGATCGGACCGCCCGGCCGGGCACTGCTGGCCGAACGGCGCGGACTGGCGCCCCGCCTGGGCATCACCCTGCGTGGAACGGCGCTGTTCGGCGGAGTGCTCACGCTCGCCTTCGTGCTCGTCTGCCGGCCGGAGCCGAGCGTGCTGCGGGCGGCGGCCTGCGGACTCATCACCCTGCTGGCCATCGGCACCGGCCGGCGCAGATCACTCGTCCCCGCGCTGGCCGCCGCCGCTCTGCTGCTCCTGCTGTACGACCCGTGGCTGGCCCGGAGTTACGGCTTTCTGCTCTCCGTCCTGGCCACCGGAGCCCTGCTCACCATCGGCCCCCGCTGGAGCGAGGCCCTCCAGAGGCGCAGGGTGCCTCCCAGGCTCGCCGAGGCGCTGGCCGCGGCCGCCGCCGCCCAGGCGGTCTGCGCCCCGGTGGTGGCGGTGTTCGCCGCGAGGGTCAGTCTGGTCGCGATCCCCTGCAACCTGGCCGCCGAACTGGCCGTGGCCCCGGCGACGGTCCTCGGCTTCGCGACCCTGGCCGCTGCACCCGTGGCCATGCCGGTCGCCGAGCTGTTGGCCCGCTGCGCCGGCTGGCCCGCCGGCTGGATCGCTTCCGTGGCACGTGCCGGTGCAGCTCTGCCGGGCGCCCAGATCGACTGGCCGGGCGGCTGGCGTGGTGGGCTGCTGCTCGCGGCGCTCACGGCGGTGGTGCTCGTGGTCGTCCGCCGGCTGACGCGGCATCCCTGGGCGGCGGCACTCGGCGCGCTCCTGCTCGTGCTCGCCGTGGTGCGCCCGGCCCCGCTCACGGCGAGGCTCACCGGCTGGCCGCCCTCCGGCTGGGCACTGGTGATGTGCGATGTGGGGCAGGGCGATGCCATGGTGCTTGCGGCCGGTGACGGCGCGGCCGTGGTCGTCGACGCGGGACCCGACCCGCACCTCACCGACCGGTGCCTGAGCGAACTGGGCGTCACAGAGGTGCCGTTGCTGCTGGTCACGCATTTCCACGCCGACCATGTCGCCGGCCTCACCGGGGTGCTGCGCGGCCGGGCGGTCGGCGCCATTCAGACGACCACGTTCGAAGAGCCCCGCCGGCAGGCCGCGTTCGTGCGGCGTACGGCAGCGGCGGCCGGAGTGCCGGTGATCCACGCGATACCGGGGGAGCGGCGCAGGGTGGGGCCGCTCACCTGGCAGGTCCTGTGGCCCGACCTGACACGAGGTGCCGGTCCGGAAGGCCCCAACGACGCCAGCGTCGCACTGCTCGTCCGGGCCGCGGGCGGCCTGTCGATGCTGCTCCTGGGAGACCTCGAACCACCGTCCCAGCGACGGCTGATACGGGGCCACCCCGCACTGCCCGCCGTCGACGTGCTCAAGGTGGCCCACCACGGATCGGCCTATCAGGATCCCGGCCTCCTGGCCGGAGCCAGGCCCCGGCTGGCGCTCATCTCATGCGGCCGGGACAACCCGTACGGACATCCGGCACCCCGCACGGTCGGCGCACTGCGTGCCCAGGGGGCGCTCGTACTGCGCACCGACCGGGACGGCGCGGTCGCGGTGACGGGCGCTGGACCCGGCCTTCGGGCGGTGGCCCGCGGTGCCGGCTGAGCGGGAGCATCGGGCTGCCCGGGGCCGGTGTGCCGTGCAGGCGGGTCAGTCCAGCCAGCGGCCCTCGGCCATGATCAGCCGGTCCTTCAGCTCGTTCTCCTCACGCCATGTCCTGATGACTCGGGGGGTGATCCGCAGATATACCCAGGGCTGCCGGTCCCTGGGGTCCCACCCCAGCTTCGCGGCGAAGGCGTCCGCTGACTCCGCCGCCAGCGCGGACCCTTCGACGACCTCGGCCCGGCCTTCGACATGCATGACGTCACGGGTGTGGCCGAGGGTCACCACGACCCCGCCCCGGGGCGTCACATTGCGCGCGGTCGGGTTGGTACGCCGGGTGCACATCAGCAGAGCGGTGCCGTCCCAGAGGAAGGAGAGAGGCATGAGACACGGCTGTCCGTCTGCGGACGCTGTGGCGACCCAGGCGTCGTCGTCATTGGCGAGCCGGTCCAGAGCGTCCCGGCGGCGCACCTGCCGGCTGCGGGCCTGTTCCTGAGCGATCATGGCCGCACGCTATGGGGGCGCCGGGCGGTGGCGCGTCGGGCGGAGGGCGGAGAGGGCTCCGCCTTCAGGACCAGGACCAGCGACGTCTGGCGGGCCGGCGGAGCAAGTGGGCAGACTGCACGTATGAGTACAGTTCCGTCGACCCCGTCCGTGTCGGACCCCTTCGTGCAGGCGCCGCAGGTCCCTTCGCCGCAGGCCGTCGACGCGTACCTCGCGCGCATCGGCGGTGCGCGGCCGGAGCGTGCCGACGCCGAGGCGCTCAGGGAGCTCCAGCTGCGGCACTTGCTGTCCGTGCCCTTCGAGAATCTGTCGGTCCACCTCGGCGAGCCTCTGGTACTGGCGGACGGCCCGTTGCTCCAGAAGATCGTCGGCGCCGGGCGAGGCGGGTTCTGCTATGAACTCAACGGGGCGTTCGCCGCGTTGCTGCGCGGCCTCGGCTTCGGCGTCACGCTGCTCCAGGCCAGGGTGTTCGGTGACGGCGGGCGGCTGGGCATCCCGTACGACCACCTGGCGCTGCGCGTGGAGACCAAGGACGGCACGGGGCCCTGGCTGGCCGACGTCGGGTTCGGTGACCACAGCCACCACCCCTTGCTTCTCGACGAGCGGGGCGACCAGGCCGATCCGGCGGGAACCTTCCGTCTGGCCGGGGCGGGCGGCGGGGACCTCGACGTGCTCAGGGACGGCAAGCGGCAGTTCCGCCTCGACACCAGACCGCGTCAGCTCACCGACTTCGAAGCGGGCGCCTGGTGGCACCGGACCTCGCCCTCCTCCCACTTCACCAAGTCGCTGGTGTGCTCCCTGCTCACGGTGGACGGGAGGATCACTCTGACCGGCCGCAAGCTCGTCACCACCGTGGGCGGTGAGCGCCAGGAGCGGTTGCTGGAGACCGACGACGAGGTGCTCGCCGCCTACCGGAAGCACTTCGGCCTCGAACTCGACCGGGTGCCGGAGGCCCGGTCGGCGGCGGGCGGCGAGTGACGGACGTCGCGGGGTGAGCGGGCCACTGCGTCGCGCGCCGAGATGCGGCCGGATACCGTCCGGCGGGGCCTGGCACGGCCCGACACAGCCCGACACGGCGCTGCGGGGCCACCGGCACGGCCCGACACGGCGCTGCGGGGCCACGGCGGCCCACGGGCCCCGGCACGATCACCACGGGCCCCCGGCACAATATGGCGGTGAGCGATGTGAGACACGTGCTGGTGCTGCCCGACCGCGACGCCGCCGAGGAGGTGGCGGAGACGATCCGTGACCGGTTCACGGTTCCTGAGGAGCCCCAGCTGGTTCGGGACGCACTGGCCGGCGAGGACGACGCCGAGGACGCGCAGTGGCTGGTGGTCGTCGAGGACCCGGACGGCAGGCTGGACGCCGCCGAGCTCGACGACTTCGTCGCCGCCTGGGACGGATGGCGCGAGGCGCACTGACCGGGTGCGGATGAGGCGAACTGACCGGGCGCGCGTGAGGCGCCCCGTCCGGGTCCCCGGAGGGAGGCGTATGGACCGTCCACTGCTCATGGGCCTCGGGTTCGGCAGTCCCGCCGGTACCGGCAGGACTGTCGGTGGCACGTGGGATGCTGGAGCGCGATGGCCACCAAGAATTCGACCGACGATCCGCTCGCTCCCGTCACGCTCGCCGTGGGCCAGGAGGATCTGCTTCTCGACCGCGCCGTCCGGCAGGTAGTGGCGGCGGCGCGCGCCGCCGACGCGGACACGGACGTTCGGGACCTGACCGCCGACCAGCTGCAGCCCGGTACGCTCGCCGAGTTGACCAGCCCGTCGCTCTTCGCCGAGCGCAAGGTGGTGGTCGTGCGCAACGCGCAGGACCTGTCCGCCGACACGATCAAGGACGTGAAGGCGTATCTTCTCGCTCCTGTCGAGGAGATCACCCTCGTCCTGCTGCACCCCGGCGGCGCCAAGGGCAAGGGTCTCCTGGACGCGGCCCGCAAGGCGGGGGCTCGCGAGGTCGCCTGTCCCAAGACGACCAAGCCGGGGGAGCGGCTGACCTTCGTACGCTCCGAGTTCCGCGCGGCGGGCAGGTCCGCCACGCCTGAGGCGTGCCAGGCACTCGTCGACGCCATCGGCAGTGACCTGCGGGAGCTGGCCTCGGCGGTGTCGCAGCTGACCGCGGACGTCGAGGGCACCATCGACGAGGCGATCGTCGGTCGTTATTACACGGGCAGGGCGGAGGCGTCCAGCTTCAACGTCGCAGACCGGGCGGTCGAGGGCCGGGCGGCCGAGGCGTTGGAGGCGCTGCGCTGGTCCCTGTCGACCGGTGTCGCGCCCGTGTTGATCACCAGCGCGCTTGCGCAGGGCGTGCGGGCGATCGGCAAGCTGTCCTCGGCGCGCGGCGGCCGGCCGGCCGACCTGGCGCGGGAGCTGGGTATGCCGCCGTGGAAGATCGACCGCGTGCGCCAGCAGATGCGCGGCTGGACCCCTGACGGTGTGGCGGTGGCCCTGCGTGCCGTGGCGGAGGCCGACGCGGGCGTCAAAGGCGGCGGCGACGACGCGGAGTACGCGCTCGAGAAGGCGGTCGTGACCATCGCGACGGCGGCCCGCTCCCGCCGCTGAACGCGCTTCCGGCCGGCCCGGGGGGATCGGGGTCCTGACTGCCCGCGCCGAGGCCCCGGCCCGGCGCACCGCCGCCGCGCACTGCCAAGGTAGGCGCCGGGCGCAGGCGCCTCGGTCCGGCTCCGAGCCCGCACCGCCCCCGTCCGCACCTCCGTCGTCGCCCGTCGAGCTCCGGTATGCCCCGGGCAGCCCCCACCCGCCCCCGTCACCGCAGTACCGACGCGCACGACGAAGGCCCCGGGCCGGTCGCCCTGGGGAAGGGCGATGGCTCGGGGCCTTCGCGTGGAGCTCGGTGCGCCGCACCCGCGTGGCGAACGCAGGCCGCGTGCGGCGCTGGGGGTGCCGGTCAGGAGCGGATGAGAGGGCCCGCTGGATCCCTTCCGGCGATCACATCAGTGCTCAGCCCTGGAGGGAGGCAACCTTGGAAGCCAGCGCCGACTTCTTGTTGGCGGCGGCGTTCTTGTGGATGACGCCCTTGGAGACGGCCTTGTCCAGCTGGCGGGAGGCGGCACGGGCCGCCACGGTCGCCTGCTGGACGTCGCCGGTGGCGACAGCCTCACGGGCCTTGCGGATCGCGGTCTTGAGCGAGGACTTGACGGCCTTGTTGCGCAGGCGCGCCTTCTCGTTCGTCTTGTTCCGCTTGATCTGGGACTTGATGTTCGCCACGAAAGAGCCTTTTCAGGATCGATGATCTTCGAGTTCGTGTCCCTTCCGCGCGGCCCGTCGGGATCCGAGAGGTGTGCCCAGAGAGGGAGGGCACGAGACACAGCTGCTCAGGCTACCAGTCGCCCCTCGGGCGGCCCAAACCGGGCACAGTCCCGTGCGCGTGGGACCATGGAGCCTACGTATCGATCCGACAGCGACCCGAGCCGCGCCCGAGTCGAGCTCACCGACCCGGCGTCTGCCAAAGAATCAGGACCCTGCGTGCCCGCGACTCCTACCAACGTGCCCGAGCCGAGCCGTACCGACCCGGCTCTGATCCGCAACTTCTGCATCATCGCGCACATCGACCACGGCAAGTCGACGCTTGCCGACCGGATGCTCCAGCTGACGGGTGTGGTCGAACAGCGGCAGATGCGCGCTCAGTACCTCGACCGGATGGACATCGAGCGCGAGCGTGGCATCACGATCAAGTCCCAGGCGGTCCGTCTGCCCTGGGCCCCCAATGAGGGAGAGGACCAGGGCAGGACCCACATCCTCAACATGATCGACACCCCGGGCCACGTTGACTTCACCTATGAGGTGTCGCGGTCCCTCGCCGCCTGCGAGGGCACGGTCCTGCTGGTGGACGCGGCCCAGGGCATCGAGGCGCAGACCCTCGCCAACCTCTACCTGGCGATGGAGAACGACCTCAAGATCATCCCCGTACTGAACAAGATCGACCTGCCGGCCGCCCAGCCGGAGAAGTTCTCCGAGGAGCTGGCCAACCTCATCGGCTGCCAGCCCGAGGACGTGCTGAAGGTCTCCGCCAAGACCGGCATCGGCGTGGACGCGCTCCTGGACCGGGTCGTCCGCGACGTCCCGCCCCCGGTCGGCGTCAAGGACGCCCCCGCCCGCGCGATGATCTTCGACTCGGTCTACGACTCCTACCGGGGCGTGGTCACCTACGTCCGCGTCATCGACGGCCAGCTCAACAAGCGCGAGCGCATCAAGATGATGTCGACCGGCGCCACCCACGAGCTCCTCGAGATCGGCGTCTCGTCCCCCGAGATGACGCCGGCCGACGGCATCGGTGTCGGCGAGGTGGGCTACATCATCACCGGCGTGAAGGATGTCCGTCAGTCCAAGGTCGGTGACACGATCACCAGCAAGGACAAGGGCGCCACCGAGGCCCTCGGCGGGTACAAGGACCCCAAGCCGATGGTCTTCTCCGGCCTTTACCCGCTGGACGGCTCGGACTACCCCGACCTCCGCGAGGCACTGGACAAGCTCCAGCTCAACGACGCAGCCCTGGTCTACGAGCCGGAGACCTCCGCGGCCCTCGGCTTCGGCTTCCGCGTCGGCTTCCTCGGTCTGTTGCACCTCGACGTCATCCGTGAGCGCCTGGAGCGCGAGTTCAACCTCGAACTCATCGCCACCGCGCCCAACGTGGTCTACCGCGTGATCATGGAGGACGGGAAGGAGCACACGGTCACCAATCCGAGCGAATTCCCCGAAGGCAAGATTGACAAGGTCTTCGAGCCGGTCGTCCGGGCCACGATCCTCGCTCCCAGCGAGTTCATCGGCTCGATCATGGAGCTCTGCCAGAACCGCCGCGGCACCCTCCTCGGCATGGACTACCTCTCCGAGGACCGCGTCGAGATCCGCTACACGCTCCCCCTCGCCGAGATCGTCTTCGACTTCTTCGACAACCTGAAGTCCAAGACCCGCGGCTACGCATCCCTGGACTACGAGCCCACCGGCGAGCAGGACGCCCAGCTGGTCAAGGTCGACATCCTGCTCCACGGCGACCGCGTCGACGCCTTCTCCGCCGTCACCCACAAGGACGCCGCGTACGCGTACGGCGTACGGCTCGTCGCCAAGCTGCGCGAGCTGATCCCGCGCCAGGCATTCGAGATCCCCATCCAGGCAGCCATCGGCTCCCGGGTCATCGCCCGCGAGACCATCCGCGCGATCCGCAAGGACGTCCTCGCCAAGTGCTACGGCGGTGACATCTCCCGTAAGCGGAAGCTGCTGGAGAAGCAGAAGGAAGGCAAGAAGCGGATGAAGATGGTCGGCTCCGTGGAGGTGCCGCAGGAGGCGTTCATCGCGGTGCTGTCCAGTGATGAGGGCGGCAAGAGCAAGAAGTAGCCGTCACGTCCCCTTGCTGCGACAAAGGCGTCCGTCCCTCGCCTGGGCGGGCGCCTTTCGGCCTTCCGGAACCTCCCGGACAGATGCGTGCTTGCTGCATCGTTCCACTGCTCCAACCGGTGGATCCGCGTTCCGTTCGTTATGAAGCGGCAGCCCGCAGGCTCTTACGCGCCGGTCGCACGGGCTTTACCCTGAGCACGACTCGATGGTTACTCGCCAGTTAAACAACCAGCCCGTCGTGCAGTGCTGCCGCCGGCCCGGAGGACGTCGTGAGCGAAACCCAGACCCTGATCGAGAACCGGCCGCCCTCGGTGGCCACCCTCTTCTCCGAGCGCGTGGCAGCCACGCCGGACGGCGAGGCGTACCGCTATCCGGTGCCGCCCGCCTCCGGCTCAGGGCCCGACGACTGGAAGTCCCTGACCTGGGGCCAGGCCGCCGAGCGGGTCTTCGCCATCGCGGCCGGACTGATCGAGCTCGGCGTGAGCCCAGAAGAACGGGTCGCGCTGGCCTCCTCCACCCGGGTCGAGTGGATCCTCGCCGACCTCGGAGTGATGTGCGCCGGAGGCGCCACCACCACGGTCTACCCGTCCACCAACGCCGAGGAGTCGGCGTACATCCTCTCCGACTCCGAGAGCCGGGTGCTGATCGCGGAGGACGCCTCCCAGCTGGACAAGGCGCGTGAGAAGCGCGACGAACTGCCCGACCTGAAGCACGTGGTCGTCATCGACCCGGCCGGCGTGGAGCCGGACGCCGGCGACCCGGAGGGCTGGGTCATCACCCTGGCCGACCTGGAGGCGCGCGGCGCGAAGTACCTCGCCAAGCACCCGGAAGCCGTCAAGGAGCGGGTCGCGGCGATCACCTCCGACCAGCTGGCGACGCTCATCTACACCTCCGGAACCACCGGCCGTCCCAAGGGCGTACGGCTGCGGCACGACAACTGGTCCTACATGGCCAAGGCCATCGCCGCGACCGGCCTCATCACCCAGGACGACGTGCAGTACCTCTGGCTGCCGCTCGCCCATGTCTTCGGCAAGGTGCTGACCTCCGGACAGATCGAGGTCGGCCACGTCACCGCCGTCGACGGCCGAGTCGACAAGATCATCGAGAATCTGCCGGTCGTCCGGCCGACCTACATGGCGGCCGTGCCCCGCATCTTCGAGAAGGTCTACAACGGAGTCGCGGCCAAGGCCCGGGCGGGCGGCGGCGCCAAGTACAAGATCTTCCAGTGGGCCGCCGGCGTCGCCCGTGAGTACGCCAAGGCCACCCAGGACAACTTCCGCCGCACCGGCAACGCCACCGCGCCCTTCGGCCTGAGCGCCAAGCACAAGGTCGCCGACACCCTCGTCTACTCCAAGCTCCGCGACGCCTTCGGCGGCCGGCTGCGCGCCGCCATCTCCGGTTCCGCCGCGCTCGCGCCCGACATCGGCTACTTCTTCGCCGGCGCCGGCATCCACATCCTGGAGGGCTACGGTCTCACCGAGTCGAGCGCCGCCTCCTTCGTCAACCCGGGCGAGGCGTACCGCACCGGCACGGTCGGCAAGCCGCTGCCCGGCTGCGAGGTCCGCATCGCCGACGACGGCGAGATCCTGCTGCGCGGCCCCGGCATCATGGAGGGCTACCACAACCTGCCGGAGAAGACGGCCGAGGTCCTCGAGTCCGACGGCTGGTTCCACACCGGCGACATCGGCGAGCTGTCCGCCGACGGCTATCTGCGGATCACGGACCGCAAGAAGGACCTGATCAAGACCTCCGGCGGCAAGTACATCGCGCCGGCCGAGGTCGAGGGCCAGTTCAAGGCGGTGTGTCCGTTCGTCTCCAACATCCTGGTGCACGGCGCGGACCGTAACTTCTGCACCGCGCTCATCGCGCTCGACGAGCCGACGATCCTCGGCTGGGCCGAGGAGAACGGCCTGGGCGGCAAGAGCTACGCCGAGGTCGTCGCCTCCCCCCAGGTCGAGCAGCTCATCGAGGGCTATGTGCAGCGCCTCAACGAGGGCCTTCAGCGCTGGCAGACCATCAAGAAGTTCCGGCTGCTCCCCCGCGACCTGGACATCGAGCACGGCGAGCTGACGCCCAGTCTCAAGCTGAAGCGCCCGGTCGTGGAGCGCGAGTACAAGCACCTGATCGACGACATGTACGCCGGGTCCCGCGAGGCGTAGCCCTCCGGTGTCCGGTGGCACCGGACGCCGCCGGACGCCGCCGGACGCCGACGATCAGCCGGGCGGGAGCGCGGAAGCAGCCTTCGACGAACCGGACCTCTTCCGGTCCGTCGGGCTTCCACCGCTCCCGCCGCACCGGTTTACGCCTTCCAGGTCGCTTTGTTCCTGTTCTGTTCCACCCCACTTCGGTGACTCCACGCTTATGGGTGCCCTCGGTCTGTCACTCTGTCGGTGTCATGAGCGGCGCACGCCAGCACCGACCAGGAGCCGCAGGTGGGGGCCATTCCGATGCAGCGCGAAACCGGCAGCCGATCGACTTCCGTGTGGCCGGCACGGCCCGACGCGGGGCTGGTCGCGCACACCAGCCTGCCCGGCAACCTGCTCGCCCCGGCCGCGGGGCGCCGCTTCGTGCACGACGCCGTCGCCGAGTGGACCGGTCTGGGGTTCCTGACGGCCGGCCGCCGCGCGGACCGGCTCGCCGAGGACGCGGCCGTCGTCGTCAGCGAACTCGTCACGAACGCCGTCGTGCACGCCGGCACCGCGGCGGAACTGCTCTGCCGTTTCGTGGAACCGACGCACGAGGAACCGGCCGCTCTGGTGGTCGAGGTCTCCGACCACCATCCCGCCAGCGGCGTGACCGCCGCTACGCACAGCGCCGATCAGCCGGGCACCCCCGACTACGGTCGCGGCCTCCACCTCGTCGCCTCCCTCGCGGACCGCTGGGGCGTGACCTTCCACGCCGCCCTCAAGACGGTGTGGGCCCGTCTGCCGCTCGACGGCCGGGAGATCCGTCCGCCGGCCGCCGCGTCACCGGCCCCGTCCGTACGCCGGGGCACGGGCGGCGTGGAGCGGTCCACACGCCGGCGTACCGGGCGGGACGACCCGGAGTGGGTCAGCCGCGGCGCGCCCGCCTTTCTCGCCGAGGCGTCCGAGCTGCTCGCCGGTCAGCTCGACGAGGAGATGGTCGCGGCGCTCGCGGGGCAGCTGCTGGTGCCGCGACTCGCCGACCGGTGCGCCATCTGGCTGGACGGCGAGGGCAAGGGGCCCGGCGGGGGCGGGGCGGCGTCGCGGCTCGTGGGCGTATGGCACAGCGACGAGTCGCGTGTGGAGCCGCTGCGCGATGCGCTGGGCAAGGAGCCGCCCCTGCTGCCGGACGCGCCGGACGTCGGACCGGTGCGGATGCCGTGGCCGGACCGTCCGCCGACGGACGTGATCGCCGTCCCGGCGCCGGCCGGTGTGTCCGGCCTCGCCGGCACGACGGCCGCCCTGCTCGTGCCCGCGGACGCTGCCGGGCCCCGCCCGGCCGACCCGGGCGATCACCCCGGGCCGGCCGGGCGCGGTCTGCGGATCTCGGACGACAGCACGTCGGACGCCGCCGGGAGTCCGGTGCCGCTCGCGCCCGGACCGGCTGCCCGGCCGTCCACCGCGGGCGCCGCCGGGAGCCCGGTGCGGCCCGCGCCCGGTCTGCCGAGCCGGTCGTCCACCGCGGGCGCCGACGGTGAGCGGGGCGGAAGCGCCCTGCCCGGCGTGGAGCCCGCAGGTGTCGGGGAAGCCGGCCCGGGTTGCCTGCCGGGCCGCGCAGCCGACTGGCGTCCGGGCGCAGGAGGTCCGCCCGATGCGACGCCGGCAGACCCCGGCGCGGATGCCGCCACCGCCCTGGCGTACCCACTGAGTGCCGGGGGCCGCAGGCTCGGGGTGCTGGTGGTGGCGCAGAGCGGGGACGAGTACCTGCCCGCCGAAGTCGCCGCGCTCATCGAGGACTTCGCCCGCAGGGTCGCCCTGGCCGTCGGCGCCGCGCGCCGGTACGCACGGCAGGCCACCATCAGCCGCGTCCTGCAGCGCGGCCTGCTCCCCAGCCGGGTGGGGCGGATCCCCGGCGTCGACACGTATCTGGTGTACGAGCCCAGCGACGACGGAGTCGCCGGCGGAGACTTCTACGACGTCTTCCCCGCCGGGGCCGGCGGCCGCTGGTGCTTCATGCTCGGCGACGTCCAGGGCAGCGGGCCCGAGGCCGCCGTCGTCACGGGGCTCGCCAGGCCGTGGCTGCGGCTGCTCGCCCGTGAGGGATACGAGGTCGGCCAGGTCCTCGACCGGCTCAACGGCCTGCTGCTCGACGATGCCATGGAGGCGGCGGAGGCGACGGCACTGCTCGCCACCGGCGGCCACGGACCGGGCCTGCCGGAAGGCCGGCACTCCCGTTTCCTGTCGCTGCTCTACGGCGAGGTGGTCCCCTCGGAGTCCGGCGCAGGCGGCGCCCGCTGCACCCTGGCCAGCGCCGGACATCCGCTGCCCCTGGTGCTCCGCCCCGACGGCACCGTCCGCGTCCACGCGGAGCCGCAGGTGCTGCTCGGCGTCGTCGAGGACGTCGCGTACCACAGCCACACCTTCGACCTCGAGCCCGGCGACACACTGCTGTGCGTCACCGACGGGGTGACCGAGCGGCGCTCCGGGCCCCGGATGTTCGACGACGAGGACGGCCTGGCGCAGGCCCTGTCCGAGTGCGCCGGTCTCGCCGCGCAGGGCGTCGCAGAGCGGATCAGAGCGGCGGTGCACGAGTTCGCCCCGACCCCGCCGGGGGACGACCTGGCTCTGCTGGTGCTCCAGGCGGGGTGGTCCCGCGGGTGACGGACAATGGGAGGCATGCCTTCCGTACTGCCTGACGGCGAGCCCATGCCCGAGGACGGCGCGCTGCCCGCGGCCGCCCTGCTCGGGGCCGAAGCCCGGCCGCTGGCCTTCTACCTGCACGTGCCGTACTGCGCGACCCGCTGCGGTTACTGCGACTTCAACACCTACACGGCCACCGAGCTGCGCGGCTCCGGCGGAGTGCTCGCCTCCCGTGACAACTACGCCGAGACCCTCGCGGACGAGGTCCGCCTCGCCCGCAAGGTCCTCGGTGACGACCCGCGGCAGGTACGGACGGTGTTCGTCGGCGGCGGTACGCCGACGCTGCTGGCTGCCGGCGACCTCGTGCGGATGCTGGACGCGGTCCGGCAGGAGTTCGGCCTCGCCAACGACGCGGAGGTGACCACGGAGGCCAACCCGGAATCCGTCGACCCGGCCTATCTGGCGGCGCTCCGGGAGGGCGGCTTCAACCGGATCTCGTTCGGCATGCAGAGCGCCCGGCAGCACGTGCTGAAGGTGCTCGACCGCACCCACACGCCCGGCCGGCCGGAGGCGTGCGTCGGCGAGGCTCGGGCGGCGGGCTTCGACCATGTGAACCTCGACCTGATCTACGGCACCCCCGGCGAGAGCGACGACGACTGGCGGGGCACGCTGGACGCCGCGGTCGGCGCGGGACCGGACCATGTCTCCGCGTACGCGCTGATCGTCGAGGAGGGCACGCAGCTCGCGCGGCGTATCCGCCGCGGTGAGGTCCCCATGACCGACGACGACGTCCACGCCGACCGCTATCTGATCGCCGACGAGATCCTCGGTTCGGCCGGCTTCGACTGGTACGAGGTCTCCAACTGGGCCACCACAGAGGCCGGTCGCTGCCTGCACAACGAGCTGTACTGGCGCGGCGCCGACTGGTGGGGCGCCGGCCCGGGGGCGCACAGCCATGTGGGCGGCGTGCGCTGGTGGAACGTCAAGCACCCGGGCGCGTACGCCGCCGCGCTCGCGGAGGGCCGCTCGCCGGGCGCGGGCCGCGAGGTCCTCGCGGACGACGACCGCCGCGTCGAGCGCATCCTGCTGGAGCTGCGGCTGCGCGAGGGCGTCCCGCTGGAGCTGCTGCGCGCGGCGGGCCTCGCGGCGGCCCGCAAGGCCCTCGCCGACGGCCTTCTGGAGCCCGGCCCGTACGAGCAGGGCCGCGCGGTCCTGACGCTGCGGGGACGGCTCCTGGCGGACGGGGTGGTGCGGGACCTGGTGGACTGATCACTCACCCGAGCGAACTCGTGCAGAAGAGAGGCTCGACTGCCTGCGCTGTCCCTACCCTGCTGCTCGAACGGGATGCGGCGGACGAGGAGGGCCACGGAGATGACCGCTGTGGATGACCGGCCTGTTGCGTCGATTGCCGACCTCTACGAGAACCTGCGTGTTCCGGCTCAAGCCGTCGATGTACGCGGCCGGTCAGGTGGACGCCTATCTGATCATCGATCCTTTCGCGGCCCGCTGTGTCCTTCTCACGGAACCGACAGGCTCGGGCGAGGCTGCGAGGTACCAGGTGGAGCGGACCGCCAAGTTCGGTGATCCCCTTCCCGTCGAGGCGCTCGACATCACGCTGGACACATCCCGGTTCCGGACGTTGCCGGACTCTCCCCGCTAGTCGGACACCGTCACGAAATCGATCAGTTCCTCCACCCGCCCCAGCAGCGACGGCTCCAGATCCTTGTAGCTCGTCACCCTGGACAGGATGTGCTGCCAGGCCGCGCCCGTGTTGTCCGGCCAGCCGAGCGCCCGGCACACGCCCGTCTTCCAGTCCTGGCCCCGCGGGACCTCCGGCCACGCCGGAATACCGACGGACGACGGCTTCACCGCCTCCCACACGTCGATGTACGGGTGGCCCACCACCAACACGTGCGGATCGGTCACCGACGCCGCGATCCGCGACTCCTTCGAGCCCTCGACCAGGTGGTCCACCAGGACACCGAGGCGGGCGTCGGGGCCTGGCGAGAAGTCCGCGACGATCGACGGCAGGTCGTCGACGCCCTCCAGGTACTCGACCACCACGCCCTCGATGCGCAGGTCGTCGCCCCACACCCGCTCCACCAGCTCCGCGTCGTGCCGGCCCTCCACGTAGATGCGCCCGGCGCGAGCGACCCTCGCCCGTGCGCCGGGCACGGCGAGGGAGCCGGACGCCGTACGGGAGGGGCGGGACGTGGCCGCCGGGGCAGGGCGGACGAGGGTGACGGGCCGGCCCTCCAAAAGGAAGCCGCGCGGTTCGAGCGGGAAGACCCGGAGCTTGCCGAACCGGTCCTCCAGGGTCACCGTCCCGGCCTCGCAGCGGATCACCGCGCCGCAGAAGCCGGTCGACACCTCCTCGACCACCAGATCCGGCTCCGCCGGCACCTCGGGGACGGGTTTCGACCGCTTCCACGGCGGCGTGAGATCAGGGCTGTAGCTGCGCATTCGCACGACGATACGGCCGCCCGCCGCTACATCACACCGAAACGCGCCGCCAGTTCGTTCCGCTGCGCCCGCACGAACGCCGCGTCCACGGCGGCTCCGTGCCCCGGGACGTACAGCGCGTCCTCGCCGCCGAGATCCAGCAGCCGGTCCAGCGCGGCGGGCCAGCGGGAGGTGATGGCGTCCGGCCCCGCCTGCGGCTCGCCGGACTCCTCCACCAGGTCGCCGCAGAACACCACCTCCGGCTCACCCGGCACCAGCAGCGCCAGGTCGTGCCCCGAGTGCCCCGGTCCCACATTGGCCAGCAGCACCTGGCGGCCGCCGAGCTCGAGCGTCCACTCACCGCACACCGGGTGGTGCGGCGCGACCAGCAGGTCCGCCGCCTCGGCCGCCTCGTCGGGCGCGACCCCGTGCCGAACCGCGTCGGCCCGGATCGCGTCCCGTTCCCGGTGCAGCAGCGTGTCCAGGCCCACCGCCCCGTACACCTCCGCGCCCGCGAAGGCGGACGTGCCCAGCACATGGTCGAAGTGGGGATGGCTCAATGCGATGTGCGTCACTCTGCGGCCGCCCAGCAGGGCCTGCACCTGGGCCCGCACCTGCGCGCCCTCGCGGAGCGTCGAGCCCGTGTCGTACAGCAGCGCGGCTTCCGCGCCGACCACCAGGCCGACGGTCGCGTCCCAGCCCGGCAGGCGGCGCCGGCCGACGCCGAGGGCAAGCCGTTCCCAGCCGAAGTCTTCCCAACTGACGTCCATACGGCGACGCTATCCGTATCGCATCCGCACCCGCCTGTGCGGGCCGTGCCCGGCAGGATGTCCGACCGCATGGTCTGCCACCCTTGCTACCCGTGTACCCGACAGCCGTACACTGGCCGGGAAAGCTGGCACTCGGACACACAGAGTGCCAGACCACACACCGAGGAACCACAGCTGGAGGTGCGCGAATGCTCAGCGAACGCAGGCTCGAGGTGCTGCGCGCCATCGTCCAGGACTACGTCGGTACCGAGGAGCCGGTCGGCTCGAAGGCCCTCACCGAGCGGCACAAGCTCGGCGTCTCCCCGGCCACCGTCCGCAACGACATGGCCGTGCTGGAGGAAGAGGGCTTCATCGCCCAGCCGCACACCAGCGCCGGACGGATCCCCACGGACAAGGGGTACCGGCTGTTCGTCGACCGGCTGGCGGGCGTCAAGCCGCTGTCGTCCCCCGAGCGCCGCGCCATCCAGAACTTCCTGGACGGGGCGGTCGACCTCGACGACGTCGTGGGACGCACGGTGCGGCTGCTGGCGCAGCTGACCCGGCAGGTCGCCGTCGTCCAGTATCCCTCGCTGACCCGGTCCACGGTCCGGCATGTGGAACTCCTCTCCCTTGCGCCCGCCCGCCTGATGCTCGTGCTGATCACGGACACCGGCCGGGTGGAGCAGCGCATGATCGACTGCCCCGCGCCGTTCGGCGACACCTCGCTCGCGGACCTGCGGGCCCGGCTCAACAGCCGGGTCGTGGGACGCCGCTTCGCGGATGTGCCGCAGCTGGTGCAGGACCTTCCCGAATCCTTCGAGCACGAGGACCGCGGTACCGTCGCCGCGGTGCTGTCCACCCTGCTCGAGACCCTGGTCGAGGAGACCGAGGAGCGGCTCGTGATCGGCGGCACCGCCAATCTGACCCGCTTCGGGCACGACTTCCCCCTGACCATCCGGCCGGTGCTGGAGGCGCTCGAGGAGCATGTGGTGCTGCTCAAGCTGCTCGGGGAGGCGAACGAGTCCGGCGGCATGGGCATGACCGTACGAATCGGTCACGAGAACGCCCACGAAGGACTCAACTCCACGTCCGTGGTCTCCGTCGGCTACGGTTCGGGCGACGAGGCAGTCGCCAAACTCGGCGTGGTCGGACCGACCCGCATGGACTACCCCGGAACGATGGGAGCGGTACGCGCAGTGGCACGTTACGTCGGACAGATCCTGGCGGAGTCGTAAGTGGCCACGGACTACTACGCCGTACTCGGCGTGCGCCGCGACGCATCGCAGGACGAGATCAAGAAGGCATTTCGCCGCCTCGCGCGCGAACTCCACCCGGACGTGAATCCGGATCCGAAGACGCAGGAGCGCTTCAAGGAGATCAACGCCGCGTACGAGGTGCTCTCGGACCCGCAGAAGAAGCAGGTCTACGACCTCGGCGGAGACCCGCTCTCGCAGGCCGGGGGCGGCGGCGCCGGAGGTTTCGGCGCGGGCGGCTTCGGCAACTTCTCGGACATCATGGACGCGTTCTTCGGTACGGCGTCGCAGCGCGGGCCGCGCTCGCGCACGCGCCGCGGCCAGGACGCGATGATCCGCCTCGAGATCGAACTCAGCGAAGCGGCCTTCGGCACCACGAAGGACATCCAGGTCGACACGGCCGTCGTCTGCACGACCTGCTCGGGCGAGGGCGCGGCGCCCGGCACCTCGGCGCAGACCTGTGACATGTGCCGCGGCCGCGGTGAGGTCTCGCAGGTGACGCGGTCCTTCCTGGGCCAGGTCATGACCTCGCGGCCCTGCCCGCAGTGCCAGGGCTTCGGCACGGTCGTCCCGACGCCGTGCCACGAGTGCGCCGGCGACGGGCGGGTGCGCTCGCGGCGCACCCTGACCGTGAAGATCCCCGCCGGTGTCGACAACGGCACCCGGATCCAGCTCGCGGGCGAGGGCGAGGTCGGCCCGGGCGGCGGCCCCGCCGGTGACCTGTACGTCGAGATCCACGAGGTCGCCCACTCGGTCTTCCAGCGGCGCGGCGACGACCTGCACTGCACGGTGACGATCCCCATGACGGCGGCGGCGCTGGGCACGAAGTGCCCGCTCGAGACGCTCGACGGCATGGAGGAGGTCGACATCCGCCCCGGTACCCAGTCCGGCCAGTCGATCCCGCTGCACGGACGCGGCATCACCCATCTGCGGGGAGGCGGGCGCGGCGACCTGATCGTCCACGTCGAGGTGACGACACCGTCGAAGCTGGACGTGGAGCAGGAGCGGCTGCTGAGGGATCTGGCGAAGCTGCGGGGTGAGGAGCGGCCCACGGGGCAGTTCCAGCCGGGGCAGCAGGGGCTCTTCTCCCGCCTGAAGGACGCGTTCAACGGGCGTTAGCCCGGGGGTGTGGCGCCGGTGAGGGGGGCCTTTCCCCTCCCCGCCCGAAACCGTGCTCCGCCCGGACCCGGTGCGTCCTCCCGTCGCGGCGCGGGTCTCCGCCGGTCCCTGTTGACCGCGCCCCGCGCGGGGCTCCCGTGGCTTCGCCCTGGCCTCCGTCCCCGCTGGGCGGGGGGTGCCGGCTTCGCCCACGCCCCTACCGCGCTTCGCGCGGTAACTTCAGGCCCTCTCGCCCCGGCGGCCGTTGGGAGGCGCCCCCAACCGCGCTGAATTCCGCTGCGGACATCAGCCCCGCCGGCGTCGAGGCGCGGGGTCCGGGGCGGGGCCTGACGGGATTGTTGGTCCAGCCTGGTTGGCGTCGAGACGCCGGGCTCGGGGCGGGGCCGACGGGACTGCCGGTCCAGCCCGGGCGGCGTCTGGGGCGCGGGGTCCGGCGGGAGTCGGCGGGTCCCAAACTCGTCGGCGTCGAGGCGCGGAGTCCGGGGCGGGGCCCCGGGGAGGGGCGGGCTGGGGGAAAAGGAGCGCGCAGGGCGGGCCGTCGTGGGAGCGGAACGGGGGATTCGGCCCGCCCCGCAGGGACGTGGCACGATGCCTGCATGTCCTCCGCGCTGACCGATCTCTGCCGTCATCCGATCGTGCAGGCCCCCATGGCCGGCGGCGCCTCCTGTCCGCAACTCGCGGCGGCCGTGTCCGAGACCGGCGGGCTGGGTTTCCTCGCCGCCGGGTACAAGACGGCCGACGGGATGTATCAGGAGGTCCAGCAGGTCCGCGCGCTCACGGCCCGCCCCTTCGGTGTCAACCTGTTCATGCCGCAGCCCGGCACCGCCGACCCCGCCGCCGTGGATGTGTACCGGCACCAGCTGGCCGGTGAGGCCGCCTGGTACGAGACGCCTCTCGGCGACCGCGACCCGGATTCGGACCGCGTGCGGGACGACGGCTACGAGGCGAAGCTCGCGATACTGCTCGACGACCCGGTTCCGGTGGTCTCGTTCACCTTCGGCTGTCCCACCCGTCCTGTGCTGGAGTCCTTCACCAAGGCGGGCACGTACACGATCGTGACCGTCACCACGCCCGAGGAGGCGCAGACGGCCCAGTGGTGCGGTGCCGACGCCGTGTGCGTGCAGGGTGTCGAGGCGGGCGGCCATCAGGGCACGCACCGCGACGATCCCGCGACCGACGGCTGCGGCTACGGACTGCTGACGCTTCTCCAACTGGTGAGGGAGAGCGTGGAGTTGCCCGTCGTCGCCACCGGCGGCCTGATGCGCGGCAGCCAGATCGCCGCCGTCCTCGCGGCGGGCGCGAGCGCCGCGCAGCTCGGCACGGCGTTTCTGGTGTGCCCGGAGTCGGGTGCGCACCCGCTGCACAAGCAGGCGACGACCAACCCGTTGTTCGTCCGCACCGAGCTGACCCGCGCGTTCTCCGGGCGGCCCGCGCGCGGCCTGGTCAACCGGTTCATGCGGGAGCACGGGCCGTACGCGCCGGCCGCCTATCCCGACGTGCACCACCTGACGAGCGGACTGCGCAAGGCCGCGGCGAAGGCGGGCGACGCGCAGGGCATGGCGTTGTGGGCGGGCCAGGGCCACCGGCTGGCGCGCGAGATGCCCGCCGCCCAGCTCGTCGGGGTGCTCGCCGCGGAGACCGACACGGCACGGGCCGCGTTCGCGCACGGCGGTGGTGTGTGATGACCGCTCCCGTCTTTCTCGTCGAGTCGCTCGAAGGGGTCGCGCCGGGCGCGTCCGTCACCCTCGACGGGCCCGAGGGGCGGCACGCGGTCTCCGTGCGCAGGCTCCAGTGCGGTGAGGAGATCGTCCTCACGGACGGCCGCGGCCGCGGCGCTTCGGGCTCGGTCGCCTCCACCGAGGGCAAGGACCGCCTGGTCGTCGACGTGCGCGAGTGCCCCGAGGAGCCCGAGCCGGTGCCACGTATCACCGTTGTGCAGGCCCTCCCGAAGGGCGACCGCGGTGAACTGGCCGTGGAGACCATGACGGAGACCGGCGTGGACGCCGTCGTGCCGTGGGCCGCGGCGCGCTGCATCACCCAGTGGAGGGGCGAACGCGGGGCCAAGTCGCTGGCCAAGTGGCGGGCGACGGCCCGTGAGGCCGGCAAGCAGTCACGCCGGCTGCGCTTCCCCGAGGTCGCGGAGAGCGCAACCACCAAGCAGGTGGCGGCGCTTCTGGCGGCGGCGGACTTCGCGGCGGTACTCCACGAGGAGGGCGCGGAGCCGCTGGCGACGGCGGACCTTCCCGCGACGGGCTCGATCGTGCTGGTGGTCGGCCCGGAGGGCGGCGTGTCCCCGGAGGAGCTGGCCGCGTTCGCGCAGGCCGGTGCGAAGCCGTACCGGCTGGGCCGCAGCGTTCTGCGCACCTCCACCGCCGGTACGGCGGCGACGGCCCTTCTGCTGGGGCGTACGGGCCGCTGGTCCTGACCGGGCCGCAACTGGCCACAACCACTCTTTTCCGTGCGGGCGCCCGATGGCACTCTGGCCTCATGCCCGCCCGGACAAGAGCGCCGCGCGTCCTCGCCGCAACCGCCGCCGCAGCAGCGGCAGTCGGCGTCCTGGCCGCCTGCGAACCGACCGCCGGCGGACTGAACTCCGCCGCCGTGGCCGTCACCACGGACCGGACCGCGACCAGCACCCTTGAGCGCCTGACGTTCGACGTCGCATGGCTCAGCTGCACCGCCCGTGCCGAGGGCGCCGCGACGCCGGCCAGTGGCTCGGCGCCGCCGTCCGCGCCGTCCCGGGCCACCGTGGACTGTCAGGGAGAGACCCGTTCCGGTCAGGCCGTCACCGTCAACGGGACGGTGACGGAGGAGCGGGCGGGGAAGTGCGTCCACGGTGATCTGACCGCCAAGGTCGAGAAGAAGATCGTGTTCCGGGCGACGATGCTCGGCGACTGCACCACCGCGCCGAGCAGCACACCCGCGCCGAGCGGTACCCCCACCGCTCCCGGGGTGCCACGGCCCGCGGTCACCGTCACCGTGACGGAAACCGTGACGGAAACGGTGACCGTGGTTCCGGCCAAGTGATCCAAAA
This sequence comes from Streptomyces sp. NPDC048389, assembly GCF_040706335.1. Taxonomy (NCBI): domain Bacteria; kingdom Bacillati; phylum Actinomycetota; class Actinomycetes; order Kitasatosporales; family Streptomycetaceae; genus Streptomyces; species Streptomyces sp. NPDC048389. The sequence goes on from NZ_JBEZKP010000007.1 coordinate 64,717, forward strand.
CCCTCACCCCGGGGCCTCGACCTGCCTAGGGTGACGGTGTGACGCACCCTGCCTACCTCCGGTATCCGCATCTGCACGGTGACCTGATCGCCTTCACCGCCGAGGACGACGTCTGGGTCGCGCCGCTCGACGGCGGCCGGGCGTGGCGCGTGAGCGCCGACAACATGCCCGTGAACCATCCCAGGATCTCGCCCGACGGCACCCGCATCGCCTGGTCCTCGTACCGCGACGGTCTGCCGGAGGTGCATGTCGCCCCTGTCGACGGCGGTCCGTCGGAGCGGCTCACCCACTGGGGGAGCTACCGGACGTCCGTACGGGGCTGGACCCCGGACGGCCGGGTGCTGGCGCTCACCAGCCACGGCCAGGCGTCCTTTCGCCGCAGCTGGGCGCATGCGGTGCCGCTCGACGGCGGTCCCGCGACGCGCCTGCCGTACGGGCCGGTCGGCGGTGTCGCGTACGGCCCGCACACGCTGCTGCTGTCGGCCACCATGGGGCGGGAGGCCGCCGCGTGGAAGCGCTACCGCGGAGGCACGGCGGGCAGGCTGTGGATCGACCGCGACGGCGACGGGGAGTTCGTACGTCTCCACGAGGACCTCGACGGGAACATCGAGTACCCGCTCTGGGCCGGCGGCCGTGTCGCCTTCCTCTGCGACCACGAGGGCGTCGGCGCCCTGTACTCGTCGCTGCCCGACGGCTCCGACCTGCGCCGCCACACCGGTCTCGAGGGCTTCTACGCCCGCCACGCCGCGACCGACGGGACCCGGGTCGCCTACGCGAGCGCCGGTGAACTGTGGCTCCTCGACGACCTGGACGGCGCCGAGCCGCGGAGGCTGGACCTCCGGCTCGGCGGACAGCGCACCGATCTCCAGCCACGGCCGATCGACGCCGGCGACCACCTCGGCGGCGCCGCGCCCGATCACACCGGCCGCGGCAGCGCCGTCGAGATCCGCGGGGGCATCCACTGGGTCACCCACCGCGAAGGACCGGCCCGTTCGCTCGCCGACGAACCCGGCGTGCGTGCCAGGATGCCCCGCACGTTCCGCGTCGACGGGGAGCAGTACGTCGTCTGGGTGACCGACGCGGAGGGCGACGACGCGCTCGAGTTCGCGCCCGCCACCGGTACCGCCGCCGGCACCACACCGCGCAGGCTCGCCGCCGGCCGGCTCGGCCGCGTGCTGAACCTGGCCGTGGCCCCCGACGGCAGCCGCGCCGCCGTCGCCTCGCACGACGGCCGGGTGCTGCTCGTCGAGCGCGAGACAGGAGAGGTGCGCGAGGTCGACCGCAGCGAGCACGGCGACGCCGACGGCCTGGTCTTCTCGCCCGACTCGGCCTGGCTCGCCTGGTCGCACCCCGGACCCAGTCCGCTGCGGCAGATCAAACTCGCCAACACGGGTGACCTGAGCGTCTCGGAGGCGACGCCGCTGCGCTTCGCCGATTTCCAGCCGGCGTTCACCCTCGACGGCAAGCACCTCGCGTTCCTCTCCGAGCGTGCCTTCGACCCGGTCTACGACGCACACGTCTTCGACCTGGCCTTCGTCGGCGGCTGCCGGCCGCACCTGATCACCCTGGCGGCGACCACCCCCTCGCCGTTCGGGCCGCAGCGGCACGGGCGGGCCTTCGACCCGGACAAGGACGGCTCGCAGGACGCCGAGGAGAGCGCGGAGCCCGTCACCCGCATCGACCTCGACGGGCTGGCCGACCGCATAGTGCCGTTCCCCGTCGAGGCCGCCAGCTACTCCACCCTGCGCGCCGCCAAGGACGGCCTGCTGTGGCTGCGCCACCCGCTGCGCGGTGTCCTCGGCGCCACCCGCGCCACGCCCGACGACCCGGAGCCGAGGACCACCCTCGAGCGGTACGACCTCGGGCGGCGGCGCGTCGAGGAACTCTCCTCGGACGCCTCGTACTTCCGCGTCAGCGGCGACGGGAAGCGGGTCCTGCTGTACACCGGCGGCGGCAAGCTCAAGGTCGTCCCCGGCGACCGCGAGGCGTCCCACGACGGCGACGACAGCGCCGCGAGCATCACCGTCGACCTGTCCCGGGTGCGCCGCACCGTCGAACCGGCCGCCGAATGGCGGCAGATGTACGAAGAGACCGGGCGCCTCATGCGCGACCACTTCTGGCGGCCGGACCTCGGCGGCGTCGACTGGGACGGCGTCCTCGACCGCTACCGGCCGGTCCTCGACCGGGTCGCGACCCACGACGACCTCGTCGATCTGCTGTGGGAGGTCCAGGGCGAACTGGGCACCTCGCACGCCTACGTCATGCCGCACAGCGGCCACGGCGACGCGTCCACCCGGCAGGGCCTGCTCGGCGCCGACATCTCCCGTACGGACGAGGGCGCCTGGCGCATCGACCGCATCCTGCCGTCGGAGACCTCCGATCCCCACGCGCACTCCCCGCTCGCCGCACCCGGCGTCGCCCTGCGCGCCGGTGACACACTGCTCGCCGTGGACGGCCGGCCCGTCGACCCGGTCAGGGGTCCTGGCCCGCTGCTCGTCGGGGCGGCGGGCAAGCCGGTCGAGCTGACCGTCTCCCCGGCAGGCGGCGGCGACCCGCGGCACGCCGTCGTCGTCCCTTTGGCCGACGAGGAACCGCTGCGCTACCACGCGTGGGTCGCAGACCGGCGTGCCTACGTCCACGAGAAGTCCGGCGGCCGCCTCGGCTATCTGCACGTCCCCGACATGCAGGCGCCCGGCTGGGCTCAGATCCACCGCGACCTGCGGGTCGAGGTGGCGAAGGACGGCCTGGTCGTCGACGTGCGGGAGAACCGCGGCGGTCACACGTCGCAGCTCGTCGTCGAGAAGCTGGCCCGGCGCATCGTCGGCTGGGACCTGCCGCGGGGCATGCAGCCGTCCAGCTATCCGCTGGACGCGCCGCGCGGCCCGGTCGTCGCCGTCGCCAACGAGTTCTCGGGGTCCGACGGCGACATCGTCAACGCGGCGATCAAGGCGCTCGGTATCGGCCCCGTCGTCGGCACACGCACCTGGGGCGGTGTCGTCGGCATCGACAGCCGCTACTCCCTCGTGGACGGCACGCTGGTCACCCAGCCCAAGTACGCCTTCTGGCTGGAGGGCTACGGCTGGGACGTGGAGAACCGGGGCGTCGACCCGGACGTCGAGGTCGTCGCGACCCCTCAGGACCAGGCTGCCGGGCGCGACCCCCAGCTGGACGAGGCGATCCGCCTGGCCCTGTCCTCCCTGGAGGAGACCCCGCCGAAGCAACCGCCGTCACTGCCGTAGCCGCCGGCCCGGCCGGGTCCGGAGCGCTCGGACGCTCTTGGCCCGGGCCGCGCGCCGAGGGGGCCGCGCCGCGACGGGCGCGCCGCCCGATACCATGCGGATGTCGTCGGAGCGCGCGCCGGAAGGACCGGGAATGGCAGGAGAACCACAGGCGGACTGCCTGTTCTGCAAGATCGTCGCCAGGGAGGTGCCCGCCACCGTCGTACGCGAGACGGAGACGACCCTCGCCTTCCGCGACATAAACCCGCAGGCGCCCACGCACGTCCTGGTCATCCCCAAGGCGCACTACCCGGACGCCGCGTCCCTCGCCGCCGGCGCCCCCGAACTCGCCGCCGACGTGCTGCGTGAGGCCGGTGCGGTCGCGGTGGAGGAGAAGACCGCCGGGAGCGGCTACCGCGTCGTCTTCAACACCGGCTCCGGCGCGGGGCAGACCGTCTTCCACGCCCACGCGCACGTGCTCGCAGGCCGTGGCCTCGAGTGGCCGCCCGGATAGCCGGAAGCAACGCGCCTTGTCCGTACGTGAACTCGTGGTGCTGGGCACCGCCAGCCAGGTCCCGACCCGGCATCGCAACCACAACGGCTATCTGCTGCGCTGGGACGGGGAGGGACTGCTCTTCGACCCGGGGGAGGGCACGCAGCGCCAGATGCTGCGTGCCGGTGTGTCGGCGCACGACATCAACCGGATCTGCGTCACCCACTTCCACGGTGACCATTCCCTCGGCGTCGCCGGGGTGATCCAGCGGATCAATCTGGACCAGGTCCCGCACCCGGTGTCCGCGCACTACCCGAAGAGCGGGCAGCGGTTCTTCGACCGGCTGCGGTACGCCACGGCGTACCGCGAGACGGTGAAGCTCGAAGAGGTTCCGGTCTCCACCGACGGCGTCGTCGCGAGCACGGCCGGCTACACCCTGCACGCGCACAAGCTGTCGCACCCCGTCGAGTCGTACGGCTACCGTCTCGTCGAGCCGGACGGCCGCCGGATGCTGCCGGAGAAGCTGGCCGCGTACGGCCTGAAGGGCCCGGACGTGGGCCGGATCCAGCGTGCGGGCGTGCTGGACGGGATCACGCTCGACGAGGTGAGCGAGATCCGCCCCGGGCAGCGGTTCGCCTTCGTGATGGACACCCGGCTCTGCGACGGCGTGTACGCGCTGGCCGAGGGCTGCGACATGCTCGTCATCGAGTCGACGTTCCTCGACGAGGACGGACGACTGGCCGCCGACCACGGGCACCTGACGGCCGGGCAGGCGGGAAGGGTGGCGCAGGAGGCGGGCGTCCGCCATCTGGTGCTGACGCACTTCTCACAGCGGTACACGGATGCCGCCGCCGAGTTCGAGCGGCAGGCCAGGGCGGCCGCCGGCTTCGACGGTGAGGTGACCGTCGCCAGGGACCTCTGGCGCATCCCCGTGCCGAAGCGGGCCTGAGGCGCGCGCCCCGCGCCGTCCTCGCCCCGGTCCGGGGCCCGAACGCGTTCCACGGTTCCGAAGTGCCGGCCGCCTAGAATGTGATCATGCCCCTCCCCAAAGCCGAACTGCACCTTCACATCGAAGGCACCCTGGAACCCGAGTTGGCGTTCGCGCTCGCCGGGCGCAACGGCGTGGAGCTGCCCTTCACGGACGCCGAAGCGCTGCGCCGCGCCTATCTGTTCAAGGATCTGCAGTCCTTCCTCGACCTGTACTACGGGCTGATGACGGTGCTGCGCACCGAGCAGGACTTCGCGGATCTGGCCGACGCCTACCTCGGCCGTGCCGCCGCACAGGGTGTGCGGCACGCGGAGATCTTCTTCGACCCGCAGGCGCACACCGCGCGCGGCGTCGCGATCGGCACGGTCGTGGAGGGGCTGGCGCGTGCGCTCGACGGGGCGGAGGAGCGGTACGGCGTCTCCACCCGGCTGATCATGTGCTTCCTGAGGGACGAACCGGCCGAGTCGGCGCTCGCGACGCTCGAGGCGGCGAAGCCGTATCTGCACCGGATCACCGGCGTCGGTCTCGACTCCGCGGAGACCGGCAACCCGCCGTCGAAATTCCACGCGGTGTACGAGGCGGCCGCCGCGCTCGGTCTGCGCAAGGTCGCGCACGCGGGCGAGGAGGGGCCGCCGGATTACATCCTTCAGGCCCTGGACGTGCTCGGCGTCGAGCGGGTCGACCACGGGCTGCGCTGCATGGAGGACCCGGAGCTGGTGGCGCGCCTGGCGCGCGAGCGGGTCCCGCTGACACTGTGTCCGCTGTCGAACGTACGGCTGCGCGCCGTGGACGTGCTGGAGGACCATCCACTGGCGCGGATGATGGCCGCCGGGCTGATGTGCACGGTCAACTCCGACGACCCGGCGTACTTCGGCGGCTACGTCGGCGACACCTTCCACGCGGTGCACGAGGCGCTGGGCCTGGGCGACGAGCAGCTGCGGGAGCTGGCCCGCAACTCGTTCCTGGCGTCCTTCCTGGACGACGACGAGGAGCGCCGCGCACGGTATCTGGCCGAGGTGGCGGCGTACGAGTTCGAGCACGCCGGCTAGGGCCGGGCAGCCGGCCCCCGCGACCCGGCCCCGGTGGGCGGGCCGGGCCCGTACGCGACGCGCGCCCGGCTCCGCCCCGGCGACTCAACCTTCCGCGGGGCCGGTCCAGCCGGCGGGCACCTGCGCGAGGCGCACCCGCTGGGGGTGGTCGCCGACCGCGACGGTGGCGACCTTCTCGCCGGTGGCGAAGTCGATCGCGGTGACCGCGTCGGCTCCGCTCTCGGAGATGACGCAGTGCTTGCCGTCGCCGCTGACGGTGGCCCAGTAGGGCTTGGCGGCGGGCACCAGCGGACCCTCCCGCAGGGTGGCCCGGTCGACGACGGTGGCGTAGTCGTCCATGGTTCCGGCGACGCAGAGCTTGTCGCCCGCGGGGCTCATGGACATGCCGTGGTGGCGCGAGTCGTTGACCCAGGTGGTGCGGTCCCCGCTGGTCGCCGGGTTCTTCGGCAGCGTCTTGACCCGCGTGACGCTGTCGGCCCGTACGTCGTACTCGAGGAAGCCGTTGAAGAACGACACCTGGAAGTAGAGCGTGGACTCGTCGGGGGTGAAGGCGACGGGCCGGACGGAGTCGGAGAGGTCCTCGCGGCCGAAGGCGTCGAGCCGTTCGCGCATGTCGATGACCTTCACCTGCTCATAGGTTCGGGTGTCGACGACGGTGATGCGGCGGTCGCCCTTGGTCCAGTCGAGCCAGGGCGCGTCGAGGGCGGTGTTGACCTCACCGATGGACATGTTCCACAGGTACCTGCCGCCGTCGGTGAAGACGTTCTCGTGCGGCTTGTCGCCGGTCCTGAACGACCCGGCCTGTTCGCCGGTCTCGATGTCGAGGACGTGCACGGTGTTGGACGTGGAGGCGGAGACGGCGACGCGCCTGCCGTCGGGGGAGACGGCCATGTGGTCGGAGCGGAAGCCGGAGACGGGGAAACGCCAGTTGATCTTCCCGGTGGCGAGGTCGATCGAGACCACGTCGGCGAAGCTGGGGCGGGAGACGACCATGGCCGACCCGTCGGGGGTCGAGTACATGTCGTCGACGAACTGGTCGTGCCCCTCGCCCGGTCCTTGCCGGATGCCGAGGAAGAAGGCCAGCTTCAGCGGGTTGAGGTAGATCTCCCGCAGCCGCTCGTCCTTGTCCGGGATGACGTTGATCCGGCCGATCTTCGCGAAGTCCCCCCGGGCCTCGATGACATCGGCGGTGCCGTCCCAGTTGTTGCCGACGAACATCACCTCCCGGAGAGTGTCCGCGGCCGGGCCCGTGGGCGCCGCCGCGGTCGCCGTCACCGAAGCGGTGGCGGTCAGGGCCAGGGCGGCGAGGGCCGCACCGGCGGCCCGCCTGGTGTTGGACAGAGACATCGTCGTTCCTTCCACGGAGGCGGCCCCAGTGGTGCGAGGCGCAGTCTGAAAACGGAACCGTTCAGATTGGGCTACTGGAAAGTAACGAGTGGTGGCAGGCTTCACAAGACTTCGCACACGCCGAACACGGGACTTGGGGGCGCCGGACACGAGAATGAGTCGGCGAACGCGAAGGAGACGCCCTTGACAGGCAGGGTCCGGCCGGCGACCGGCCGTTACGGAGGCAGATCGGCGGAGGAACGCCGGGCCGAGCGCCGCCGCCGGTTCCTCGACGCGGGCCTCCGGCTCTTCGGTGACGCGCCCGGCTACCGCGCGACGACCGTCGCGGCGCTGAGCGAGGCGGCCGGGCTCTCCACCCGCCAGTTCTACGAGGAGTTCCGCACCATCGAGGACGTGCTGGCCGCGCTCCACCTCCAGGTCAACGACTGGGCGGAGGAGGCGGCGCTCGCCGCCCTCGCCCGGGCCGCGGAGCTACCGGTGGCGGAGCGGGCGGCGGCGGTCTTCCGTGCGTACGCGGCGAACGTGACGGGCGATCCCCGGCGTATCCGGATCACGTTCCTCGAGATCGTCGGCGTCAGCCCGCAGATGGAGCGGCAGCGGCTGGCGCGCCGGGCCCGCTGGGTGGAATTCATCTGCGCGGAGGCGGCGCGCGCCGTGGAGCGCGGAGAGGCCGAGCCGCGCGACTACCGGGTCGCGGCGGCGGCGTTCATCGGCAGCGTCAACGGACTGCTCCACGACTGGACGGTCGGCTGGGTGGACGCCACCCTGGACGAACTCGTCGACGAGCTGGTCCGGATGCTGCTCGGCATCCTCCGCCCAGCGCCCCTGTAGCGCCCTGCCGCGACCGGACCTGACGGAACCGCCGCGCCCGGACGGGGCGGCCCCCGCCGATCGGTTTCCCCGGCTCCGAGCCCGCTTCCGGTCCGGTGTCGGTGGCTTCGGGCAGACTGGCTGGAACCGCACCACGTACGGGAGTGCCCACGGTGACCACTCGCAACGGAAAGCAACTGCCGAAGCCGGCCGGCGCCGGCCCCTTCACGGCCGGGCGCCCCGGCCCGGACGCGGCCACCTGCCTCGATCCCCTCGCGGCCCTCCGGGCCCCCGGCGACCCCGACTGCGACGTCTACCTCACCGGCAGCGTCTTCCTCGACATCATCTTCACCGGCCTCGACTCCGCCCCTGTCCGCGGCACCGAGTCGTGGGCCCGCGGGATGGGCTCAAGCCCCGGCGGCGTCGCCAACATGGCCACCGCCCTCGCCCGTCTCGGGCTGCGCACGTCCCTGGCCGCCGCCTTCGGCGACGACCACTACGGCGAGTACTGCTGGGACGCCCTCGAACAGGGCGAGGGCATCGACCTGTCCCTGTCGCGCACCATCCCCGGCTGGCACTCCCCGGTCACCGTGTCCATGGCGTACGAGGGTGAGCGCACCATGGTCTCCCACGGTCACGAGGCCCCGCAGCCGGAGCCGGCCCCCGACTGCCCGCCGCCCGCCCGTGCCGCGGTCGCCGCCCTCACGCCCGGCACCCGGGCGGAGTGGATCGCCCAGGCCGCCCGCACGGGCACCCGGGTCTTCGCCGACGTCGGCTGGGACGAATCGGGCCGCTGGGACCCGGACGACCTGGCCGACCTGGAGCACTGCGAGGCATTCCTGCCGAACGCCGCGGAGGCGATGCGCTACACCCGCACCGACTGTCCGCGCGCCGCCGCCCGGGCCCTGACCGAGCGGGTGCCGCTGGCCGTCGTCACCCTCGGTGCCGAAGGCGCCTACGCGGTGGACGGCTCCACCGGGGAGAGCGCCGAGGTCCCCGCCATCCAGGTCGAGGCGCTGGACCCGACGGGCGCGGGGGACGTGTTCGTGGCGGGGTTCGTCACCGGCACGCTGGCGGGCTGGCCGCTCGCCGACCGGCTCGCCTTCGCCGGGCTGACCGCCGCCCTGTCGGTGCAGGAGTTCGGCGGATCGCTGTCCGCTCCCGGCTGGTCGGAGGTCGCGGCCTGGTGGCAGTCCGTCCGGGCCGTGCGCGACCAGGACCCGCCGGCCCTGCGGCGGTACGGCTTCCTCGAGCGGCTGCTGCCCGCGCCGGCCCGGGCGGGGCCGCTGCGCCGCGCGGTCCCGACGATCGGCTTCGGCCGTTCGGCCTGAAGCCGCGGCGGGCCGCTCCGCGAAAAGCCCTCGGCCTTGTCAGTGGCACGTCGTACCCTGGATGTTCCAGAGGTTGTCGAGCAGCGAGAACCCTGCAACGGGAGGTATGTGCAGGCCACAGTGCCGGCCCATGACTCAGACACCCACAGACCAGACCCGCCCCCTACGCCCAGAGGGCGTGGTGGGACCCCCAGCGCCGGGCCAGGCGCGAGCCCACTTCACCGTTCCGGCCAAACACCCGATGGTGACGGTTCTCGGCTCGGGTGACGCCCTGCTGCGCGTGATCGAGAAGGCTTTCCCGGCGGCCGACATCCATGTCCGGGGCAACCAGGTCAGCGCGGTCGGCGACGCGCGGGAAGTCGCTCTGATCCAGCGCCTGTTCGACGAGATGATGCTCGTGCTCCGCACCGGGCAGCCGATGACGGAGGACGCAGTGGAACGCTCGATCGCCATGCTCAAGGAGGAGACCGGAGGCAAGGCCGTCGAGACCCCGTCGGAAGTCCTCACCCAGAACATCCTCTCCAGCCGCGGCCGCACCATCCGCCCCAAGACGCTCAATCAGAAGCGTTACGTCGACGCGATCGACAAGCACACGGTCGTCTTCGGCATCGGCCCCGCCGGCACCGGCAAGACGTATCTCGCCATGGCCAAGGCCGTGCAGGCACTGCAGTCCAAGCAGGTCAACCGCATCATCCTGACCCGCCCCGCCGTTGAGGCCGGAGAGCGCCTCGGCTTCCTCCCCGGCACGCTGTACGAGAAGATCGACCCGTATCTGCGGCCGCTGTACGACGCGCTGCACGACATGCTCGACCCCGACTCGATCCCCCGCCTGATGGCGGCGGGCACGATCGAGGTCGCGCCCCTGGCCTACATGAGGGGGCGCACCTTGAACGACGCGTTCATCATTCTCGACGAGGCGCAGAACACGAACCCCGAGCAGATGAAGATGTTCCTCACCCGGCTCGGTTTCGACTCGAAGATCGTGATCACCGGTGACGTGACACAGGTCGACCTGCCGGGCGGGACCAAGAGCGGTCTGCGCCAGGTCCGGGACATCCTGGACGGCGTCGACGACGTGCACTTCTCGCTGCTCACCTCGCAGGACGTCGTACGGCACAAGCTGGTCGGCCGTATCGTCGACGCGTACGAGCAGTACGACAGCCGCAACGGGAAGTAGAACAGCCGCACCATGTCGATCGACGTCAACAACGAATCCGGAACCGAGGTCGACGAGCAGGCGATCCTCGACATCGCCCGCTATGCGCTCGCGCGGATGCGTATCCACCCGCTCTCCGAACTCTCGGTGATCGTCGTGGACGCCGAGGCCATGGAGCAGCTGCACATCCAGTGGATGGACCTGCCGGGACCGACCGATGTCATGTCCTTCCCGATGGACGAGCTCCGTCCGCCGGGCAAGGACGAAGAGGAGCCACCGCAGGGCCTCCTCGGTGACATCGTGCTCTGCCCCGAGGTCGCCGAGAAGCAGGGCGAGGACGCGCCCACGCAGCACTCCATGGACGAGGAGCTCCAGCTCCTGACCGTCCACGGAGTGCTGCACCTGCTCGGTTACGACCACGAGGAGCCGGACGAGAAGGCCGAGATGTTCGGTCTGCAGGCCGCCATCGTCGACGGCTGGCGGTCGGAGAAGGGTCTCACCGGTCCCTCCCCGGCGCCGACCGTCTCATGACCGGCCAACTGGTCGCCGGCGCCGTCGCGCTGGTCGTCGTCGCCTGGCTGGCCGCCTGCGCCGAGGCCGGCCTCGCCCGCGTGTCCAGCTTCCGCGCCGCCGAGGCGGTACGGTCCGGGCGGCGCGGCGCGCGGAAACTGGAGCAGATCGCCGCGGATCCGACCCGCTACCTCAACGTCGCACTGCTGGTGCGGGTGGCGTGCGAGATGGCGGCCGGAGTGCTCGTCACCTACGTCTGCCTGGAGGCGTTCGCGGAGACCTGGTCGGCGCTGCTCGTCGCCATCGCCGTGATGGTGCTGGTGAGTTACGTCGCCGTCGGCGTCTCCCCGCGCACCATCGGCCGTCAGCACCCGCTCAACACCGCCACCGCCTCCGCGTACGTGCTGCTGCCGCTGGCCCGCGTCATGGGCCCGGTCCCGCAGCTGCTGATCCTCATCGGCAACGCCCTGACCCCCGGAAAGGGCTTCCGAAAGGGGCCGTTCGCCTCCGAGGCCGAGCTGCGGGCGCTGGTGGACCTGGCGGAGCAGGAGTCGCTGATCGAGGACGAGGAGCGCCGCATGGTGCACTCCGTCTTCGAACTCGGCGACACGTTGGTGCGCGAGGTGATGGTGCCGCGCACCGACCTCGTCTCCATCGAGCGGTACAAGACCGTCCGCCAGGCGCTGACGTTGGCGCTGCGCTCCGGTTTCTCCCGTATCCCCGTCACCGGGGAGAACGAGGACGACATCGTCGGCGTCGTCTACCTCAAGGACCTGGTCCGCAAGACACACGTCAACCGTGATGCCGAGGCGGACCTGGTCTCCACCGCGATGCGGCCGGCGGTCTTCGTGCCGGACACGAAGAACGCGGGCGATCTGCTGCGCGAGATGCAGCAGAAGCGCAACCACGTCGCCGTCGTCATCGACGAGTACGGCGGCACGGCGGGCATCGTGACCATCGAGGACATCCTCGAGGAGATCGTCGGCGAGATCACCGACGAGTACGACCGCGAGCTGCCGCCCGTCGAGGAGCTGGGCGACGGCCGTTTCCGCGTCACGGCCCGCCTCGACATCGGCGACCTCGGCGAGCTGTACGGCCTGGGAGCCGACGAGCTGGACGACGAGGACGTGGAAACGGTCGGCGGCCTGCTGGCCAAGGCGCTCGGCCGAGTCCCCATCGCCGGCGCGGAGGCGGTCGTGGACCTGCCGGACGGCCGGGCCCTCCGGCTGACGGCGGAGTCCCCCGCGGGCCGGCGCAACAAGATCGTGACGGTGCTCTCGGAGCCGGTGGAGCAGCCGGCGGAGGAAGGGACGACGGGGTGACTCCGGAGCAGTTGAGGGCGTTCTGCCTGGAGTTCAACGCCGCGGTGGAGGAGTTCCCCTTCGGGCCGGAGACCTCGGTCTTCAAGGTTCTCGGCAAGATGTTCGCCCTCAGCACGCTGGACGCCACCCCGCTGACGGCCAACCTCAAGTGCGATCCGGACCTGGCGGTCCGGTTGCGCGCGGACCATCCGGGCCTGATCGTTCCCGGTTGGCACATGAACAAGCGCCACTGGAACACGGTGTCGGTGTCCGAGTTGCCCGACCGGATGGTCCGGGAACTGGTGGAGGACTCGTACGACCTGGTGGTGGCGGGCCTGCCACGGGCGGAGCGGCTGCGTCTGGACCGGGGCTGAGTCAGAGGCCCGGTCCGGCCCGTGCGCGCGGTATTCAATGGTGGGGCGGCTTCCGTTTCTGTGTATTGTCTGTGCGTCCAGGGGAGGGGGGAAGCTCCCCACGAGCTGTTCTCACATGGGGAGATGACGCCATGCGTACCCGTATACGCCGCAGTGCCGCCGCCGTTCTGACCGCTTCCGCTCTCTGCCTCGCGGGCACCGCCTGCGGCGCGGAGGACGACAAGAAGCCGAGCACGTCCGAGAAGAGCGGCGACGCCAAGGGCTCGGCGAGCGAGAAGCCCGGCGAGGAGAGCAAGCCCGTCGAGGCGCTGACGGACGCTCAGATGAAGGCCGCCACTCTCGAGCTCGGCGACCTGCCGTCCGGGTGGAGCGTCAACAAGGTGCCGGCTTCCACGGACGCGGCCCCCAAGTCCGAGAAGGCCGAGTGCCAGCCGCTCGCCGACCTGATGGGCGCAGAGGTCAAGGGCGCGACCCAGGGAGCGGAGGCCGACTTCAAGGGGGCGGGCGGTAAGACGCAGCTGAGCCAGATGGTCTTCACGTTCCCCGGCACGGGCGCCGCCGACTACGTCAAGGCGGTCGACACGGCGCTCGCCACCTGTACGACCGTCCCCTTCGACATGGAGGGCACGAAGGTCCCGGTCAAGATCGAGCGCATCGACGCCCCGAAGGCCGCGGAGGCGTCCCACGCCTTCACGATGGCCTTCGAGTTCGCGCCCGGTATCGAGGTCAAGTCCAACCTGCTCGTCGCGCACCAGGGCACGGGCGCCACCCGCGTCGCGTACCTGAACGACGGCGGCGCCGAGGCCCAGAAGAGCTTCGGCGACCTCGTCACGCTGATCGGCGACAAGCTCGTCAAGGGCGCCCAGGGCTGACGTCGGTGCGGATCCGGGGCCGATCTATGCTCGTGGCATGACGCAGAGTTCCGACCTCGGCCCTGAGGACCGCAAGATCATCACGCTGGCGCGCAGCGCCCGGGCCCGCAACGGCGTGCCCGAGGGCGCTGCCGTGCGCGACGAGACAGGCCGCACCTACGTCGCAGGCACCGTGGCCCTGGACTCGCTGAAGCTCAGCGCACTGCAGACCGCCGTCGCCATGGCGGTCGCCAGCGGCGCGCGGTCGCTCGAGGCGGCGGCCGTCGTCTCCGAGGCGGACGCCACCTCCGACGACGACCGCGCGGCGGTACGGGACCTGGGCGGGGCGGGGACGCCGGTGCTGCTCGCGGGCCCCGACGGGGAGTTGAAGGCCGCGGTCAGCGCGGGCTGACACGGCGCTCGGGCGGTGTTCCCCACGGACGCCGGAAGGTGTGGGACGGAGCCCCGGAAGCCCCTCGCGGGTGCCCGGGGCGGCCGCGCGTGACCGAGCGCTCCTGACATCAGGGACAATGGGCGCCATGAGCGCTCGTACCCAGTCTTCCGAGGCCCCTCATCGGGCCGGCTTCGCCTGCTTCGTCGGCCGCCCCAACGCGGGCAAGTCCACCCTCACGAACGCTCTGGTCGGCCAGAAGGTGGCGATCACCTCGAACCGGCCGCAGACCACCCGGCACACGGTGCGCGGCATCGTGCACCGTCCGGAGGCGCAGCTGATCCTGGTCGACACCCCGGGGCTGCACAAGCCGCGCACCCTGCTCGGCGAACGGCTGAACGACGTGGTGCGCACCACCTGGGCCGAGGTCGACGTGATCGGCTTCTGCCTGCCGGCCGACCAGAAGCTCGGCCCCGGCGACCGCTTCATCGCCAAGGAGCTCGCCGGCATCAAGAAGACCCCCAAGGTCGCGATCGTCACCAAGACCGACCTCGTCGACTCCAAGTCGCTCGCCGAGCAGCTCATCGCGATCGACGCGCTCGGCAAGGAACTCGGCACCGAGTGGGCCGAGATCGTCCCGGTCTCCGCCGTGGGCGACAAGCAGGTGCAGCTGGTCGCCGACCTGCTGATCCCGCTGCTCCCGGAGAGCCCCCCGCTCTATCCGGAGGGCGACCTCACGGACGAGCCCGAGCAGGTGATGGTCGCCGAGCTGATCCGCGAGGCCGCGCTGGAGGGCGTGCGGGACGAGCTTCCGCACTCGATCGCCGTGGTCGTCGAGGAGATGCTGCCGCGCGAGGACCGCCCCGCGGACCGCCCGCTGCTGGACATCCACGCGAACGTCTACATCGAGCGCCCCAGCCAGAAGGGCATCATCATCGGCCCGAAGGGCAAGCGCCTGAAGGAAGTCGGCACCAAGTCCCGCAAGCACATCGAGGCGCTGCTGGGCACGCCGGTCTACCTGGACCTCCATGTGAAGGTCGCGAAGGACTGGCAGCGCGACCCGAAGCAGCTGCGGAAGCTGGGCTTCTGAGCCGAGCCGGGGCATGCCCGGCCGGGCGCCGTGCCCGCGAAGGGCCCCGACCTCAGGGCCCTTCGCGGGCACGGACCTCAGGGCCTTGTCCGGCAACCGGTTGAGGACCCTTCCCGGGCACGGACCTCACGGCCTTCTCGGGTGCCGGATCTCAGCACCGTTCCCCGGTACCGGATCTCAGGACCGTTCCCCGGTACAGAACCTCAGGACCCTTCCTTGAGCACGAGCGAGATCAGCTGCCGCTGCGCCTCGGTCAGCCGGGGATCGGAGCAGTACACCGTGCGCCCGTCGACCGTGAGCTGGTAGCTGAATCCGTCGGGGACCCCGATGGGCGGGGTGTCCCGGCCCTCCGCCACCGCCTGTTCCGCCAGGGCGTGCATCTCGTCCGCGTCGGCCCGCCCCGAGGTGTCCACCTCGGCGTGGCGCTCGATGCCGGCGAAGCCGCCCGTACGCCTTACCTGGATACGCATGCTTCCCGTTCTAGTACGGAACGGGGCCGGGCGACAGCCGGGCCGCCCTGCCCCGGCACTCATTCGGCCGTTTTCACACCGACCTGCGACCACGCCTTGAGCACGGCCTCCAACTCCTCCCCGTCGCCGTAGCGCGCCTTCGCGGCGGCCGCCGTCAGACGGGCGAAGCTGCCGAAGTCGGCGTCCACCGGCAGTTCGCCGCCGGTGAGCACGTCGAACCAGATCTGCCCGGCCCGCTCCCAGGCGCGCCCGCCGAGCCGGGTGGCGAGCAGGTAGAAGGCATGGTTGGGGATGCCCGAGTTGATGTGGACACCGCCGTTGTCGCGGCCGGTGCGGATGTAGTCCTCCATGGTGGCGGGCTGCGGGTCCTTGCCGAGCACGTCGTCGTCGTACGCGGTGCCCGGTGCCTTCATCGAGCGCAGCGCGACCCCGTCGACCCGGGGCGTGAGCAGACCGGCACCGATCAGCCAGTCGGCCTCGTCGGCGCTCTGGCCCAGCGTCCGCTGCTTGACCAGCGAGCCGAGCACGTCGGAGACCGACTCGTTGAGGGCACCGGGCTGGCCGAAGTAGCTCAGATTGGCCGTGTACTGGGTCAGGCCGTGCGCCAGCTCGTGGGCGATGACGTCCACCGCGACGGTGAAGTCGAGGAACACCTCGCCGTCGCCGTCGCCGAACACCATCTGCTCGCCGTTCCAGAAGGCGTTCCCGTACTGCTCGTCGTAGTGGACGGACGCGTCCAGCGGCAGGCCGGCGCCGTCGATGGAGCTGCGCCCGTACGCGGCCAGCAGTTCGAACGTCGCCCCCAGGCCCGCGTACGCGCGGTTGACGGTGGCGTCCTTGACCGCTTCCTCGCCCTCGCCGCGCGCCCGGGACCCGGGCAGCACGGTGCCGTTCCGCGCGTCGTACACGGTGCGGCGCGGTCCGTCGGCCGGTGCGGCGACGGGCCGTGCGGCAGCGCCGATGACGGTGGTGAGCCGGCGCCCGGTGCGGTGCGCGGCATCGGCCTGGAGGGTGCGCCGGGCGGGGCCGGAGAGGGCCGGGTCGGCGGCGCGGGCGAGCTTGTCGAGGATGTGCGGCGGCACGATGCCGCAGAAGACGGAGGCGCGAATGTCCATACGGGGCAATGTTGCAGCAGGTGACGGCGGTGTCACGAAAAGCGAGAACGGTTAATGAAATGGAGTGATAGGGCACAATTGCCCGTTACTGATCGGTCGTCCCGCATACTGAAACAGGGCCCACGCTCCCGTCGAGGCTCGGCTAGTCTTCCTGGCATCATGCGTTTCGGGCTGCTTCTCCTTAGCTGCCGCGGCGAGGGCCTGTAGTCGATAGGCCGACCCCCTCCCCGCGGAGTCTGGTGCTGCTTCGACCCAGTCGGCCCCCCTTCCCGCAGGATCAGAGGAGCCCCACGTCATGTCCCAGTCGCAGTGGATCGGCCGCCCCACCCCGATCACCAATACGACGCACATGCAGAAGCCGTCCGGGATGCCGATCCACAAGTACGGCCGCTACGAGGCCGTCGAGATCCCGGACCGTACCTGGCCCGAGCGGCGGATCACCAAGGCCCCGCGCTGGCTGTCCACCGACCTGCGGGACGGCAACCAGGCGCTGATCGACCCCATGAGCCCCGCGCGCAAGCGTGAGATGTTCGACCTGCTGGTCCGCATGGGGTACAAGGAGATCGAGGTCGGCTTCCCGTCCTCCGGTGAGACCGACTTCAACTTCGTGCGCTCCATCATCGAAGAGGGCGCGATCCCCGACGACGTCACCATCTCGGTGCTGACGCAGGCCCGCGAGGACCTGATCGAGCGGACCGTCGAGTCCCTGGTCGGTGCCCGGCGCGCCACGGTCCACCTGTACAACGCCACCGCGCCGACCTTCCGCCGTGTCGTCTTCCGCGGTTCGAAGGACGACATCAAGCAGATCGCGGTCGACGGCACGCGTCTGGTGATGGAGTACGCCGAGAAGCTGCTGGGCGACGAGACCGCCTTCGGTTACCAGTACAGCCCCGAGATCTTCACCGACACCGAGCTGGACTTCGCCCTGGAGGTCTGCGAGGCGGTCTGCGACGTGTGGCAGCCCGGTCCGGGCCGCGAGATCATCCTCAACCTGCCCGCCACCGTGGAGCGTTCGACGCCCTCCACGCACGCCGACCGCTTCGAGTGGATGTCGCGGAACCTGACCCGCCGCGAGCATGTCTGCCTGTCCGTCCACCCGCACAACGACCGCGGCACCGCCGTCGCCGCCGCCGAGCTGGCGATCATGGCGGGTGCCGACCGTATCGAGGGCTGCCTGTTCGGACAGGGCGAGCGCACCGGCAACGTCGACCTGGTCACCCTGGGCATGAATCTCTTCTCGCAGGGCGTCGACCCGCAGATCGACTTCTCGCAGATCGACGAGATCCGCCGCACCAGCGAGTACTGCAACCAGATGGAGGTCCACCCGCGCCACCCCTACGCGGGCGACCTGGTCTACACCGCCTTCTCCGGCTCCCACCAGGACGCCATCAAGAAGGGCTTCGACGCGATGGAGGCCGACGCGGCCGCCGCCGGCAAGAGCGTGGACGACATCGAGTGGGCCGTGCCGTATCTGCCCATCGACCCGAAGGACGTCGGTCGCTCGTACGAGGCCGTCATCCGCGTCAACTCGCAGTCCGGCAAGGGCGGTATCGCCTACGTCCTGAAGAACGACCACAAGCTGGACCTGCCGCGCCGGATGCAGATCGAGTTCTCCAGGATCATCCAGGCCAAGACCGACACCGAGGGCGGCGAGGTCACCCCGGCAGCGATCTGGTCCGTCTTCCAGGACGAGTACCTGCCGAACCCCGACAACGCTGCGGCTCGATGGGGCCGCATCCAGATCCGCTCCGGGCAGACCACCACCGACACGGACGGCGTCGACACGCTGACCGTCGAGGCGGTCGTCGACGGTGTGGAGACCGTGCTGACCGGCTCGGGGAACGGTCCGATCTCCGCGTTCTTCGATGCGCTGAACGGCGTCGGCGTCGACGTACGCCTGCTGGACTACCAGGAGCACACGATGAGCGAGGGTGCGTCCGCGCAGGCCGCCTCGTACATCGAGTGCGCGATCGACGGCCAGGTGCTGTGGGGCATCGGCATCGACGCCAACACCACGCGCGCCTCCCTGAAGGCGGTCGTCTCGGCCGTCAACCGCGCGGCCCGCTGATACACCCGCACTCCGGTCCCGGACGCCGGGCCTGCTCGATCGTGAGCGGGCCCGGCGTTTTGCGGTGCTGTGCACGCGGTTGTGCCGGGGACCGGAATCAGCCATGTCGATTCGCACCCTCCCCGGGGTGCTGACGCGACATCGTTCATGTGGCTAACATCACGTCAACGCGGCAGCGCTGCCGCAGCGTGGAGGAGGTGCGACGTGCTGCCAGCCCGGGGAATGTCCGTCCGAAAACTTCAGGTATGCGGCATTCGTACGTCCTGGAACACGGTCGGCGACGGCGAGTTCTTCTGCCCCGACTGCGGAGGCGACCGCAACTACCGCCGCCGCACCGGTCGCCGCCGCTTCGCGGTCCTCGGCGTGCCCCTGCTGCCACGCGGCATCGCCGGTCCCGTCGTCGAATGCGCCGCCTGCCACGGCCACTTCGGGACGGACGCCCTCGATCACCCCACCACCGGCCGCTTCTCCGCGATGCTCAGGGACGCGGTGCACACCGTCGCCCTCGCCGTCCTCGCCTCCGGCGGCACCTCCTCCCGCAGCGTGCGTGAGACCGCGGTCCAGACCGTGCGCGCCGCCGGGCTCGACGACTGCACCGAGGACCAGCTGACCTCTCTCATCGAGGCACTCGCCGCCGACACCGGCCGGTACGTCGCGGATACCGGACCCTACGGCGCGGCGCTCGCCATCGAACTCCACGAGGCGCTCGAGCCGCTCGCCCCGCACCTGGCCCCTGCCGGGCGCGAGTCGATCCTGCTCCAGGGCGCGCGGATCGCCCTCGCCGACGGCCCGTACACCCAGGCGGAGCGCGAGGTCCTCACCACCGTGGGCGCGGCGCTCCAGCTGGACGAGAACGACACGGCGCGCCTGATGGAGACGGCTCGCGCCCCCTTCTGACTCCACCGGTCCTTTGATCGGGTCCGTACTCCCCGGGGGAAGACCGCCTGGGAGGAACGACGCGGTGAATCGCCTCGCCTGCATGACGCGGAGACCACGCGCTGCCGGACCCGGGCCCGCCGGCGGCCGAGGCTCGGATCAGCCGTCTGCATGAGCAGGCTGGGCGCCCGCGACCGGGCCCGGCCGGTCTCCGCGGCCGGCGAGTCGCCTCCTGACGCCGGGGGAGGGACGAGCGGGCGCCGGCTCGCTCAGGGCGCGATGTTGTGGTTGATGCGGAACAGGTTCTCCGGGTCGTACCGGCGCTTGACCGACCGCAGTCGGCCGTAGTTCTGCCCGTAGTTGGCGCGCACCCGGTCCTGGTCGTCGGCGTCCATGAAGTTGATGTACCCGGCCTCCTCGGTGTGCGGGCGCAGTGCACTGTCGTAGGCACGGGTCCAGGCGACGTTGTGCTCGGTGTCGGCAGGATCGGGGTAGCTGGCGCCGAAGGCGTGGGAGAACGCGGCGTCACGGTAGGCGAACGCGGTGTCCTGCGCGCCGACCCGGTGGCACGCGCCGTCGATCGGGAAGATCACGGTGTCGCTCTCCATCGAGGGGATCGTCTCGCCGTACGTCATATGGACGTCGATGGCGCCGTCGCTCAGGTCGCGGCTGAAGTTGCCCTTCCAGTAGTGGTGGAGACCCGGCGGCAGGTCCTCGTCGAACAGGGTGTTGATCACCGGGTAGGGGATGCGGTCGAGGAACTGGCCGACGGCCGGACCGAGTTCCGCGAGGCGGCCGCGGATCGCGTTGTCCTTCTCGGGGGAACCGGTGAAGCAGGTGAGCACACCGCACACCGGGCGGCCGTGCCACCGTTCCGGCAGGAACGGGACCGGTGGCCCGAGAAGCAGGGCGAAGAGCGAGTTGAACTCCTTGGGAGCGTCGGCGTTCATGTCCCGCCAGCGGCGCGCCACATCGCCGTCGAGCGGATAGAACGTGGGGCCGCCGAGGACGAGGTCCATCGGGTGCAGCCGGTACTGGAACGAGGTGACGACGCCGAAGTTGCCGCCTCCCCCGCGCAGCGCCCAGAACAGGTCGGGGTGGTGTGCGGTGTCGCACGTGACGAGGGTGCCCTCGGCGGTGACGACATCGGCGGAGACGAGGTTGTCGCAGCTCAGGCCGTAGCGGCGGGCGAGGTGTCCCATGCCGCCGCCCAGGGTCAGTCCGGCGATCCCGGTGGTGGAGACGACCCCGCCGGTGGTGGCAAGACCGAAGGCGTGCGTGGCGTGGTCGAAGTCCCCCCAGGTGCAGCCGCCTTCGGCGCGTGCGGTACGGGTGACCGGGTCGACGCGGACGGCGCGCATCCGGGACAGGTCGATGACCAGTCCGCCGTCGCACGTGCCGTGGCCGGCGACCGTGTGGCTGCCGCCGCGGACGGCGAGCGGCAGGGCGTGGTCGCGGGCGAAGTGCACGGCCGCGATGACATCGGAGGCGTCGACGGGCCGCACGACGACGGCCGGGTGGCGGTCGTGGGCGGCGTTGTAGACGCGACGGGCCTGGTCGTAGGCAGGGTCGCCCGGCTCGATGACGTCGCCGCGCACGGCGGCGTACAGGGGCTCCAGGGCCGGACCGGCCGGTTCGGTCGAGGGGGTCGAGGGGGTGGTCAGCGCGGTCATGACGGGCACCGGCTTTCGGGTGGGCGTTGCGATCCCAGGTCGTCGCGGCCGTCGGGCCCGCTCTGTGCGAGAGCGAGTGAGCCCTTCGCCGTGTCCGCCATGGCTTGCAGCAGGGTCGCGGCGGGTGGGCGGGGCCCGGTGGCGGCGAGCGTCTCGAGATCCTTCACGGCGGTGGCGGCGCTGTCCACGTCACCGACGGCGAGCGCCACCTCCGTCTGTGCGGCGAGCAGCCGGGCACGTCCGAGCATGTCGGCAGGCGTCTCGCCCCGGCACGCCAACGCCAGGCGCAAACCGGTCACGGCGGCGTCCGCCTTGCCCTGCGCCAGGCGGAGCAGGGCAAGACCGGGTTGTGGCATGAGCCCCAGTTCATGGGCGCGTGCGTACGAGGCGGCGGCGTCGTCGAGACGGCCGCGGCGGCGCTGGATCTCCCCGGCCCGGCGTTGCCACCGGGCCCCTTCCACGTGTGTGCGGGTTACGCGCCGCTCGCCCTGAGCATGTCCTCACGCTCGACGATCTTCACGCGCTCGCGGCCCTGCGGCTCGCCCAGAGCCTTCTCGGCCGCGTCCAGCCGGTACCAGCCCTCCCAGGTCGTCCAGCGGACGTTCCGGTCCGCCAGGAAGGACTCCACCGCCTCCGGCTCTGGCGAGGCGGGCGTCTGGAGACGGCCGTTCACGTAGTCGTTCAGCAGGTTCGCGACGGTCTCGTTCGCATCGCCCTTGGTGTGGCCGATGAGACCGACCGGGCCGCGCCGGATCCAGCCCGTGACGTACGTCGAGTCCAGGTGCTCGCCGGTCTCCTCGATCACCCGGCCGCCCTCGTCCGGGACCGTACCCGTCGCGACGTCCCAGGGGAGCTTCGGCAGCTCGTCGGAGAGGTAGCCCACCGCCCGGTAGACGGACTGGACGTCCCAGTCCTTGAACTCGCCGGTGCCCTTCACGTTGCCCGTGCCGTCGAGTGCGGTGCGCTCGGTGCGGAGGCCGACGACCTTGCCGTCCTCGCCGAGGATCTCCGTCGGTGACTCGAAGAAGTGCAGGAACAGCTTGTGCCGCCGCTCGCCGACGTCCCGGATCGCCCAGTTCTCCAGGGTCTTCGCGACCATGTCGGCCTGCTTGTTGCCCCGGCGGGTCTCGATGGATCCCTCGTCGTAGTCGATGTCCTCGGGGTCGACGACGACCTCGATGTTGGGGGAGTGGTCCAGCTCGCGGAGCTCCATGGGGCTGAACTTGGCCTGCGCCGGGCCGCGACGCCCGAAGACGTGGATCTCCACTGCCTTGTTGGCCTTGAGCCCGTCGTAGACGTTCTGCGGGATCTCGGTCGGCAGCAGTTCGTCCGCCGTCTTCGCGAGGATGCGCGCCACGTCGAGCGCGACGTTGCCGACGCCGAGTACGGCGACCTTCTCGGCCTCCAGCGACCAGGTGCGGGGCCAGTCCGGGTGCCCGTCGTACCAGGAGACGAAGTCCGCCGCGCCGTACGAGCCGTCCAGCTCGACGCCCGGTATGTCGAGTGCCCGGTCGGCGGTCGCACCGGTGGAGAAGACCACCGCGTCGTAGAACGTGCGGAGATCGTCCAGGCTGAGGTCCTTGCCGTAGTCGACGTTGCCGAAGAGGCGGAGCTGCGGCTTGTCGAGCACCTGGTGCAGGGCCGTGATGATGCCCTTGATCCGCGGGTGGTCGGGGGCGACGCCGTAACGGATCAGGCCGAAGGGCGCGGGCATACGCTCGAAGAGATCGATGGACACGCCGGGGTCGGCAGCGGCCACCTCGGACTTCAGCAGCGCATCGGCGGCGTAGATCCCGGCAGGGCCGGCTCCGACGATGGCTACCCGCAAGGGGCGGGGCATGACAGGTTCCCTTCGAGCGGCGACAACTGGCTCGTCGGTAACCCTAAACAAAGGCAAACCTAAGTCGGTACTCGGCCTGGTCCTATGACCTCATAAGGCGCGCTTATGCCCACGCAAAGTTCTGCCGGCTGGAGACGGGCGCGGGCACCCGCGTCCAGATCACGGCCGTCAAGCGCTGGACCCAGCAGGGCTGCCCACCCTTGGTCGCCGTCCGCGAAGTCAGGGACGAGGGCCTGTTCGAGGCCGGGAAGGAATTC
Organism: Streptomyces sp. NPDC048389; assembly: GCF_040706335.1. Classification (NCBI taxonomy): domain Bacteria; kingdom Bacillati; phylum Actinomycetota; class Actinomycetes; order Kitasatosporales; family Streptomycetaceae; genus Streptomyces; species Streptomyces sp. NPDC048389. The sequence goes on from NZ_JBEZKP010000007.1 coordinate 87,925, forward strand.
AACGTCGCCCTCGATTCGAAGGCGGTGTACCACCTGACTACCCGGCAGCTCCACGACGTCGTCGGGTGGCTCAGAGGGGTCGTTCCTGACCAGGTTCTGGAAGACTCCCTTCGGGCTGACCCGTACCGCGCCCATCAGGAGCTGCTCGCCCTGGGGGCGAGAGCCGTACGGGCCGTGACGTGGTGCCACGGCAAGGGCCCCGACGAGCGCTGAGAAGCGTTTCGTCGGGGCCCTTGTGCTGCCCCGGAGCATCCGCGTGTGCCGGGGAGTGCCGGAAGATCCCGGCCGCCCCGGGCCGGGCGGTGCGCAGGCGGTCAGGACCGGATGGGCGAGGCCGCAGAGCAGCGGGCGCCGGAAAGACACAGCGCTGTCCGCCGAGGCTTTCCACCCCGTCCGGAGAAGTGGGGTGGACGGACAGCAGCCGATGAGTTTCGACCCCGCAGGCGGTCCACCCGTCATGGACAAGGAATTCAGCGCAACACTGCAGAAGAGCGCCGCCGAAGGCGGCTGGACCTACGTGGTCTGGCCCGAGGCCGCCGAGTACTTCGGGACGCGAGGGCTGGTGAAGGTCCGCGGGACCATCGACGGGCATCCGTTCCGGAGCTCGTTCATGGCCCTCGGTGACGGCAGGCACAAGCTGCCCGTCAAGGCCGACGTCCGCAAGGCCATCGGCAAGGAGGCCGGTGACACCGTGACCGTGCGCCTGGAGGAGCGCCTCGCACATTGACGTACCCGGGACCGGATGCCGTCCCCGGTACGGGAGAATGGGGCCATGAGCCTGTTCCGTGATGACGGCGTCGTCCTGCGCACCCAGAAGCTGGGTGAGGCGGACCGCATCATCACGCTGCTCACCCGCGGTCACGGCCGGGTACGGGCCGTGGCGCGTGGGGTACGGCGGACCAAGTCCAAGTTCGGGGCCAGGCTGGAGCCGTTCTCCCACGTCGACGTGCAGTTCTTCGCGCGGGGCAGCGAGCTGGTCGGGCGCGGTCTGCCGCTGTGCACCCAGTCGGAGACCATCGCGCCGTACGGCGGCGGCATCGTCACCGACTACGCGCGATACACGGCGGGCACGGCCATGTTGGAGACCGCCGAGCGGTTCACCGACCACGAGGGCGAGCCGGCCGTGCAGCAGTATCTGCTGCTCGTCGGCGGGCTGCGCACGCTGTCGCGGGGCGAGCACGCGCCGAACCTCGTGCTCGACGCGTTCCTGCTGCGTTCCCTCGCCGTCAACGGCTACGCCCCCAGCTTCGACGGCTGCGCCCGCTGCGGGCTGCCCGGGCCCAACCGGTTCTTCTCCGTCGCCGCGGGCGGCGTCATATGCGGCGACTGCCGGGTGCCCGGCAGCGTCGTACCCTCTGCGGAGGCCATCGGGCTGCTCAGCGCGCTGCTGACCGGCGACTGGCCGGCTGCGGACGCGTGCGAGGCACGACACGTCAGGGAGGGCAGCGGGCTGGTGTCCGCCTATCTGCACTGGCACCTGGAGCGCGGCCTGCGCTCCCTGCGGTACGTAGAGAAGTAGCGAAGCAGAGAAGCAGCGAAATAGGAGATGTGAACCGCATGGCACGACGCGGAATCCTGGGCCGGTCCCGCCGCGAGTACAAGGTTCCCGAGCCGCACCCCTCGGGCGCCCGCCCGCCCAGGATCCCGGCCGAGCTGGTGCCGAACCACGTGGCGTGCGTCATGGACGGCAACGGCCGCTGGGCCAAGGAACGGGGCCTGCCCCGCACCGAGGGCCACAAGGTCGGTGAGGGCGTCGTGCTGGACGTGCTCAAGGGCTGCCTGGAGATGGGCGTCAAGAACCTCTCCCTCTACGCCTTCTCCACCGAGAACTGGAAGCGCTCGCCCGACGAGGTCCGCTTCCTGATGAACTTCAACCGCGACGTCATCCGCCGCCGCCGCGACGAGATGGACGAGCTCGGCATCCGGATCCGCTGGGTCGGCCGCATGCCGAAGATGTGGAAGTCGGTGGTCCAGGAGCTCCAGGTCGCGCAGGAGCAGACCGTCGGCAACGACGCGATGACCCTGTACTTCTGCGTCAACTACGGCGGCCGGGCCGAGGTCGCGGACGCGGCGCAGGCCATCGCACGCGATGTGGCGGCAGGCAGGCTCGACCCGTCGAAGGTCAACGAGAAGACGTTCCAGAAGTACCTCTACTACCCGGACATGCCGGACGTGGACCTGTTCCTGCGGCCCAGTGGCGAGCAGCGCATCTCGAACTACCTGATCTGGCAGTCCAGTTACGCCGAGATGGTGTTCCAGGACGTGCTGTGGCCCGACTTCGACCGCCGCGACCTGTGGCGCGCCTGCCTCGAGTACGCGCAGCGCGACCGCCGCTTCGGCGGCGCGATCCCGAACGAGGAGCTCGAAGCGATGCGGGGACGTCCCGAAGGACCGGCCGTCTGAGCCGTCCTACCGGCCGGCCGTGTGCCGTCGGTACCGGTTGTTCTCTCCACGCTGCCACGCTGAGACGTCGCAGGCGGGGTCCGCTGTCTCGTCCTGAGAGGTGAAGGCGAGCCCCGCCCCGGGAGTGGACGACGAACTTTGCGCTGTGGAGCGCCGCCGGACCGCCGGCCGCGGTGGCCCTGACCGACGGCAGCAGCAAGACCCTCGTGTCCAGGGAGGAACCGGCCGCGGCCCCGGTGGGGGAGTACGGCTGGGGAACGCCCGCACTCACGGGCGTTCCCCAGCCGCGTTCGGCGCTCGGTGCGAGAGCGCCCGTCGTACAGGTCAGCCGGCCTTCGCCGCGCACTCCGCGCAGGTGCCGAAGATCTCGACCGTGTGGGCCACGTTCACGTAGCCGTGCTGCGCCGCGATCGTCTCCGCCCACCGCTCCACCGCCGGGCCCTCGACCTCGACGGCCTTGCCGCACATCCGGCACACCAGATGGTGGTGGTGGTCGTCGGTCGAGCAGCGCCGGTACACCGACTCGCCCTCGCTGGTGCGCAGCACGTCGACCTCGCCCGCGTCGGCGAGCGACTGCAGTGTGCGGTAGACCGTCGTCAGGCCCACCGAGTCGCCGCGGTGCTTGAGCATGTCGTGCAGTTCCTGCGCGCTGCGGAACTCGTCGACCTCGTCGAGCGCCGCCGCCACCGCGGCCCGCTGCCGGGTCGACCGGCCTCGTACCGGGGCGGTGTTCCCGCCGGTTGGCGCCGTGGTCACAGGTGCCTCCTCGCTTGGCCCGCTCATACGTCGGGCTATTGTGCCAGGCCCGCGCGCGGACCCGTCCCGGGCACGGGGTGGCGCGTCCCCCGCCGGGCTCAGACCTTGACGTCGTCGCCCGGGCGCCGCGTACCCGGAACGCCGACGGCGCACTCCGCCCCACCCGCGTCACCGACGCCGCTCGCCTCCATCGCCTTCGCCCGCCGCCGTGCCAGCGGTGTGGCCAGCGCGGTCAGCACGACGAAAACGGCGATGGCGAGCATTACTATCGTCGCTCCCGGCGGCACGTCCTGGTAGTAGGAGGTGGTGGTTCCGGCCAGTGCGACCGTCACTCCGATGGCGACCGACAGGGCGTACGTCGCCTTGAACGAGCGCGAGATCTGCTGGGCGGCGGCCACCGGGACCACCATCAGGGCGCTCACCAGCAGCAGGCCGACCACCCGCATGGCGACGCTGACCGTGACCGCCGCGGTGACGGCGACCAGCAGGTTCAGCGCCCGCACCGGCAGGCCGGTGACCCGGGCGAACTCCTCGTCCTGGCTGACGGCGAACAGCTGGCGCCGCAGGCCCAGCGACACCGCCACCACGAACGCCGCGAGCAGCATGATGGCGACGACGTCCTGGTCGGAGACCGTCGAGAGGGAGCCGAAGAGATAGGTGGTGAGGTTGGCCGTGGACCCGCTGTCCGAGAGCTCGATCAGCAGCACACCGCCCGCCATGCCGCCGTAGAACAGCATCGCCAGCGCGATGTCGCCGCGGGTGCGGCCGTAGGTGCGGATGAGCTCCATCAGCACGGCGCCGACGACCGAGACCAGCGTCGCCATCCAGATGGGGTTGGTCGACAGCAGGAAGCCGAGGCCGACACCGGTCATCGCGACGTGGCCGATTCCGTCGCCCATCAGGGCCTGCCGGCGCTGCACCAGGTAGATGCCGACGGCTGGGGCGGTGATGCCGACCAGCAGCGCCGCGAGCAGTGCGCGCTGCATGAACGCGGATTCGAGCATTTCCAGGATCATGTGAGCAGTCCCGTGCGGAGCGGCTCGTCGGCCGCGTGCGGATGTACGTGGTCGTGGCCCGGCAGGGCGTGCTGGCCCACGGCCTTTGGGGGCGGCCCGTCGTGGACGACGCAGCCGTCGCGCAGGACGACGGCGCGGTCGATCAGCGGCTCCAGCGGCCCCAGCTCGTGCAGCACCAGCAGCACCGTCGTACCGGCGGCGACCTGCGTGCGCAGCGTTTCCGCCAGCACCTCCTGGCTGGTCAGGTCGACCCCGGCCATCGGCTCGTCCATGATCAGCAGCTCGGGCTCGGCGGCGAGCGCCCGCGCGATCAGGACCCGCTGGTGCTGGCCGCCGGACAGGGCGCTCACGGAGTCCCTGGCCCGGTCGCCCAGGCCGACCAGCTCGATCGCGTGCCGCACGGCCGCCCTGTCACCGCGCGAGGGCAGCCCGAAGCGGGCACGCGAGAGCCTGCCGGAGGCGACGACCTCGCGGATGGTCGCGGGCACACCGCTCGCGGCGGTCGTGCGCTGCGGCACGTAACCGACGCGCGCCCACTGCCGGAAGCGGCGCAGCTCCGTGCCGAACAGGTCGATCCGGCCGTCGGTGAGCGGCACCTGGCCGATCACCGAGCGCACGGCGGTGGACTTGCCGGAGCCGTTGGCGCCGAGCAGGGCGACGACCTCACCGCGGTCCACGGTGAGGTCGATGCCGCGCAGGACGGGGCGCGAGCCGAGCGTGGCCCGGGCTCCGCGGACGGATATGACCGGCTCGGTGCTCATGCGGGGCCGCCTCTCGTGGTGGTACTGCGTCACTTCGCGCCGAGGGCCTTCTGCAGCGCGGCGAGGTTGGCGCGCATGACGTCGACGTAGTCGTCGCCCTTCGACCTGTCCGTGATCCCCTCGAGCGGGTCGAGGACGTCGGTCTTGAGACCCGTGTCCTTCGCGAGGGTCTTCGCGGTCTTGTCGCTGGCCAGTGTCTCGAAGAAGACGGTGGTGACCTTGTCCTCCTTCGCGATCGTCTGGAGCTCCTTGATCCGCGCCGGGCTGGGCTCGGACTCGGGGTCGACGCCCGCGATGCCCTCCTGCTTCAGGCCGTAGCGCTCGGCGAGGTAGCCGAAGGCGGAGTGGGTGGTGATGAACGTCTTCGTGGCCGAGTTCTTCAGGCCCTTGTCGAAGTCCGTGTGGAGGGCGGTGAGCTTCGCGACCAGCGCGTCGGTGTTCTTCTTGTAGTCCGCTGCGTTGTCCGGGTCGGCCTTCTCCATCTGGGCGCCGACGCCCTTGGCGACCTCGGCGTACTTCACGGGGTCGAGCCAGATGTGCGGGTCGGCGTTCGGCGCCGCCTCGTGGTCCTCGTGCCCGGCTTCCTCGTGCCCCTCCTCGTGCCCGGCTTCCTCGTGACCGTGGCCGGCTTCCTCGTGGCCCTCCTCGTGCCCGGCTTCTTCGTGACCGTGACCGTGGTCGTGGCCGCCGGAGGTGTCGAAGGTCTTCAGCTGCGTGAGCGTGGTGGCGTCCACCTTGTACTTCACGCTCGCCTGGTCGATGGCCTTGTCGACGGCGGGCTGGACGCCCTTGAGGTAGAGGATCAGACCGGAGTCGTTCAGCTCTGCGGTCTGGCGGGGCTTGAGCTCCAGGTCGTGCGGCTCGACGCCCGGCTTGGTGAGGGTGGTGACGGAGACGTTGTCGCCACCGATCTGTTCGGCGAGATACTGCATGGGGTAGAACGACGCGGCGACCTTCAGCTTGCCGTCGCCTGCGCCGTCGACGCTCGCGGCGTCGGAGGTGGAGCAGGCGGAAACGGCCAGGAGGCCGAGCGTGACTGCTCCGGCGGTGGCGGCGGTGGCGGCGGTGGGTATGAGGCGTCGTACGTTCATGACAGTCATTTTCAACAAAAACGGAAACGATTGTCAATAAACGTCCGTCCCTCACCTTCGTCCGATCCGATTTGATCCGGGGGGTGGCGCCGCCGGTAACCTGAGTCATTCTCCGTTCGTCGTCGTAATGAAGAGAGCACCGTGGCCGCCGACAAGATCGATACGATCGTCAACCTGAGCAAGCGCCGTGGCTTTGTCTACCCCTGCAGCGAGATCTACGGCGGCCAGCGGGCCGCCTGGGACTACGGGCCGCTGGGTGTCGAGCTCAAGGAGAACATCAAGCGCCAGTGGTGGCGCTACATGGTCACCTCGCGCGAGGACGTCGTCGGGATCGACTCGTCGGTGATTTTGGCCACCGAGGTCTGGGAGGCGTCCGGCCACGTCGCGACCTTCACCGACCCGCTGACCGAGTGCACCTCCTGCCACAAGCGCTACCGCGCCGACCACCTGGAGGAGGCGTACGAGGAGAAGCACGGCCGCCTCCCCGAGAACGGCCTGGTCGACCTGAACTGCCCCAACTGCGGTAACAAGGGCACGTTCACCGAGCCCAAGCAGTTCTCCGGCCTGCTCGCGACGCACCTCGGCCCGACCCAGGACTCCGGCTCCGTCGCCTACCTGCGGCCCGAGACCGCGCAGGGAATCTTCACCAACTTCGGCCAGGTGCAGCAGACCTCGCGCAAGAAGCCGCCGTTCGGCATCGCGCAGATGGGCAAGTCCTTCCGGAACGAGATCACTCCGGGCAACTTCATCTTCCGCACCCGCGAGTTCGAGCAGATGGAGATGGAGTTCTTCGTCAAGCCGGGCGAGGACGAGGAGTGGCAGCAGTACTGGATGGACCAGCGCTGGAACTGGTACCGCGACCTGGGTCTCCGTGAGGAGAACATGCGCTGGTTCGAGCACCCGCAGGAGAAGCTCTCGCACTACTCGAAGCGCACCGCGGACATCGAGTACCGCTTCCAGTTCGGCGGCAGCGAGTGGGGCGAGCTCGAGGGCGTCGCCAACCGCACCGACTACGACCTCTCCGCGCACTCCAAGGCGTCCGGCACCGACCTGTCGTACTTCGACCAGGAGGCCGGCGAGCGCTGGACGCCGTACGTCATCGAGCCGGCGGCCGGTGTCGGCCGCGCCATGCTCGCCTTCCTGCTCGACGCGTACAACGAGGACGAGGCGCCCAACGCCAAGGGCGTCATGGAGAAGCGCACCGTGATGCGCCTCGACCCGCGCCTCGCGCCGGTCAAGGTCGCCGTGCTCCCGCTGAGCCGCAACCCGCAGCTCTCGCCGAAGGCCAAGGGCCTCGCCGCCGACCTGCGCAAGAACTGGAACATCGAGTTCGACGACGCGGGCGCCATCGGCCGCCGCTACCGCCGCCAGGACGAGATCGGCACCCCGTTCTGCGTGACCGTCGACTTCGACACCCTCGACGACAACGCGGTCACCGTGCGCGAGCGCGACACGATGAAGCAGGAGCGTGTCTCGCTCGACCAGATCCAGGGCTACCTGGGCAGCCGTCTGCTGGGCTGCTGACGCCCGGCGTCCGACGCGTTCGAAGCCCCCGGTTCCGGGTAACGGAACCGGGGGCTTCGTGCACACTGGGCCCGCGCGCACCCACAGGCAGGCCAGGCACAGGAGGCACGGATGCCGTCCATGACGACCAGCAAGGTCCGCAGATGGGACCAGCACGGACGCGAACACGTCGTGCGGGTCGAGAAGTCGGGGATCCAGCGGCAGTTGCGTTGCGGCACCTGCGACTGGCGCAGGAACGCGCAGTTCCTGCCCTGGCTCAAGGCCGAGGAGCACCTGGTACAGGCGCACCAGGCGACGGTGGACCCGGCGGCCGGGGAAGGGTGAGCCCCGCCGCGTGGTCCTGCGGAGCCGTGAGCAGTGGGCCGTGAAGGGCTGGTACTTGGCGGTGCGCGGGAAGTTGTGAGGGGGCCGGCACTGGCGGTACGGGGCGGGCCGTGAGGGACGGGTGCCGGCGGTACGGGGCGGCCGTGCACGGTCCCGCGGCCGGGGTGCGGCCGGAAAAGCGAATACCGGCGGCGTCGCAGAAGCGGTACCGTCACGGCCATGTCTTCGTTCTTCCAGATCCACGAGTGAGAGGGCGGCGGTCACCCGCCCCCCGTCAGACGTTCCCGAAGTCACTTCTCACCCACGATGGGAGAACCCCATGGCCAAGAGCCGTAACAACCTCCTCGGTGTCGGCGGTCAGCGCAAGAAGCTGTCCCGCGCCGAACAGCAGGCGGGCGGCCTCAGCCGCGACGCCGACCGCAAGGCGGCGGCCGACCAGAAGCAGGAGCTGGTGCGCAAGATGCGTGAGCGCGCCCAGGAGGCCACGCCGGACACCGAGCCGCAGACCGAGGGCGCGGCGGTGCCGCAGGAGAGTCAGAGCCAGGGCTGATGCGTGCAGCAGGGGCCAGGACCGCCGCATCGCGGTCCTGGCCCCTGGCTGTGCGACAGACGGCCCGCGCCTGTCCGCCGGGCCCGCTGCGCGGCCGACGGCCCTTGTCTGCGCGACCGACGGCCCCCGCCCGTCCGCCGGGCCCGCGCCCCCACCCGGGGCCGCCTGGTCTCCGCCTCCCGTCCGGGCCGGTCATCCCGGCGATGCGCGACAATGGGCGAATGACCACGCTCGCCCCCGCCTCCACGAACACACTCCGGATCGGCCCGCACGCCGTGCAGCCGCCGGTGGTCCTCGCCCCCATGGCCGGCATCACCAACGCGCCCTTCCGCACCCTGTGCAGGGAGTTCTCGGGCGGCAAGGGCCTGTTCGTCAGCGAGATGATCACCACGCGGGCGCTGGTCGAGCGCAACGCGAAGACCATGCAGCTCGTCCACTTCGACGCGACCGAGACGCCGCGCTCGATCCAGCTGTACGGGGTGGACCCGGTCACCGTCGGCAAGGCGGTGCGCATGATCGTGGACGAGGGCCTGGCCGACCACATCGACCTGAACTTCGGCTGCCCGGTCCCCAAGGTGACTCGCAAGGGCGGGGGCTCGGCGCTCCCGTACAAGCGGCCGCTGCTGCGCGCGATCCTGGGCGAAGCGGTGACGAACGCCGGTGGCCTGCCGGTCACCATGAAGATGCGCAAGGGCATCGACGACGACCACATCACCTACCTCGACGCGGGTCGCATCGCCGTCGAGGAGGGTGTCACGGCCATCGCCCTGCACGGGCGCACGGCGGCCCAGCACTACGGTGGCACCGCGGACTGGGACGCGATCGCCCGTCTCAAGGAGCACGTCCCCGAGATCCCCGTGCTGGGCAACGGCGACATCTGGTCGGCGGACGACGCCGTGCGGATGATGCGCGAGACGGGCTGCGACGGTGTGGTCGTGGGGCGCGGCTGTCTGGGCCGGCCGTGGCTCTTCGGAGACCTGGTGGCGGCCTTCGAGGGGCGCCCGGAGGGCTACGCGCGGCCGACGCTGCGCGAGGTCGCGGATGTGATGCTGCGGCACGCGACGCTGCTGGGGGAGTGGATCGGCGACGAGTCGCGCGGGGTGATCGACTTCCGCAAGCACGTGGCCTGGTACCTGAAGGGCTTCGCGGTCGGCTCGGAGATGCGCAAGAAGCTGGCGGTCACCTCGTCGCTGGACGAACTGGGCGGTCAGCTGCGGGAGCTCGATCTGGACCAGGCGTGGCCCGTGGGCGCCGACGGGCCACGCGGGCGGACGTCGGGGAACAACCGCGTGGTCCTCCCGGACGGCTGGCTGAAGGACCCGTACGACTGCGCGGGCGTCAGCGCCGACGCCGAACTCGACACCTCGGGTGGCTGAGACTCCGACTCACCGGGATCGGCGCGCACGAGGAAGCGGTGGAGCAGGCGCAGCGGGTGTGGACCGTGCGGCGCCGGGTGTCGGGGGACGCCCACCGCGCGCCACCGGGATCCCGGCAGCGGCCGGGGGGCGACCTCCCGGCGGCGGGCCGCAGGAACCGCGCCCCCGAGCAAAGGGCTGCGGTGCGGGAGACGGCGTTCCCCGAGTGGGCGACGCCGGTCTGAAGCCTCGGACGGATGGCATCGGGTGCCCGTCCTGGGGCCGCGCTCATGTGAGCGCCTAAAGCTGCGCGACGAGGCGGGATTTGTACGCGGAGGGGACTGCGCGCAGTCGATTCGGCCTCCAAACCTCCACCCGCCATCGCGTAACGTGCTGGGGCGGTGACGCACAATCATGAACCAGGTGTCCGGATGGTGACATCTGAGCGGCATCTGGAAGGTGATCCTCGCCACCCCTGAGGTCTCAGTGGCTCATATGAGCGAGATCGCACAGGCTGCACTTCTCGTAGGTTGGCACTGAGTGCCACCCCGCCTTGTTTTGATCGATCGACACAATGACTATCGGACGTGTCGAAATATGAGGCGATTGAGCACTCTGTGTGCTTGTGCCTTCAAGTGATGAACTCGGCTTCCCAGTGCACAGGACCGGCGCGTCACTTTTGATCTGGTGGCGCATGGGTGGTTGAGCCCGCATGACGCGCAAGTGGACGTACCCAGACGCCTTCGATCTGGGTATGTTCCTCGCCGTCAGGGCAGCCACCGAGTCCTCGAGGAGTCGAGACCCGTGTCGGAAAACAAAGATCAGAAGTTCGTCTACGACTTCACCGAGGGCAACAAAGAGCTCAAGGACCTGCTCGGTGGAAAGGGCGCGAACCTCGCCGAGATGACCAACCTCGGTCTTCCGGTCCCTCCCGGGTTCACGATCACCACCGAGGCGTGCAAGGTCTACCTCGAGAGCGGCGACGAGCCCCCTGCCCTGCGCGACGAGGTGAGTGCGCACCTCGACGCCCTTGAGACGGCGATGGGCAAGAAGCTCGGCCAGGCCGACAACCCGCTGCTGGTGTCCGTACGTTCGGGCGCCAAGTTCTCGATGCCCGGCATGATGGACACCGTCCTCAACATCGGCCTCTCCGACAGCTCGGTCGCGGGCCTCGCCCAGCAGGCCGGCGACGAGCGCTTCGCGTGGGACTCCTACCGCCGCCTCATCCAGATGTTCGGCAAGACCGTGCTGGGCGTCGACGGCGAGCTCTTCGAGGAAGCCCTCGAGGACGCCAAGTCCGCCAAGAAGGTCACCGTCGACACCGACCTCGACGCCGCGGACCTGAAGAAGCTCGTCAAGCAGTTCAAGAAGATCGTCAAGTCCGAGGCCGGCCGCGACTTCCCGCAGGACCCGCGCGAGCAGATGGACCTCGCGATCTGCTCGGTCTTCGAGTCCTGGAACACGGACCGCGCCAAGCTCTACCGCCGTCAGGAGCGCATCCCCGGCGACCTCGGCACGGCCGTCAACATCTGCTCCATGGTCTTCGGCAACCTCGGCCCCGACTCCGGCACCGGTGTCGCCTTCACCCGCGACCCCGCCTCCGGCCACCAGGGCGTCTACGGCGACTACCTGCAGAACGCGCAGGGTGAGGACGTCGTCGCCGGTATCCGCAACACCGTGCCGCTGGCCGACCTCGAGTCCATCGACAAGAAGTCGTACGACCAGCTGATGCAGATCATGGAGACGCTGGAGAACCACTACAAGGATCTCTGCGACATCGAGTTCACCATCGAGCGCGGCCAGCTGTGGATGCTGCAGACCCGCGTGGGCAAGCGCACCGCAGGTGCCGCCTTCCGCATCGCCACCCAGCTCGTCGACCAGGGCCTGATCGACGAGGCCGAGGCGCTCCAGCGCGTCAACGGCGCCCAGCTCGCGCAGCTGATGTTCCCGCGCTTCGACGAGAAGGCCAAGGCCGAGCTGCTCGGGCGCGGCATCGCCGCCTCACCGGGCGCGGCCGTCGGCAAGGCCGTCTTCGACTCGTACACCGCGGTCAAGTGGTCGCGCTCCGGCGAGAAGGTCATCCTGATCCGCCGTGAGACCAACCCGGACGACCTGGACGGCATGATCGCCGCCGAGGGCATTCTGACCTCCCGTGGTGGCAAGACCTCGCACGCCGCAGTCGTCGCCCGCGGCATGGGCAAGACCTGTGTCTGCGGCGCGGAGGAGCTCGAGGTCGACACCAAGCGCCGCCGGCTGACGGTGAACGGCACCGTCATCGAGGAGGGCGACGTCGTCTCCGTCGACGGCTCCACCGGCAAGGTGTACCTCGGTGAGGTCCCCGTCGTGCCGTCGCCGGTCGTCGAGTACTTCGAGGGCCGGATGCACGCGGGCGCCGACGACGCCGACGAGCTCGTCCAGGCAGTACACCGGGTCATGGCCTACGCGGACCGGGTACGCCGGCTGCGGGTCCGGGCCAACGCCGACAACGCCGAGGACGCGCTGCGTGCCCGCCGCTTCGGCGCCCAGGGCATCGGCCTGTGCCGGACGGAGCACATGTTCCTCGGTGAGCGCCGCGAGATGGTCGAGAAGCTGATCCTCGCGGACACCGACGACGAGCGGGAGGAAGCGCTGGAGGCGCTGCTCCCGCAGCAGAAGCAGGACTTCGTCGAGCTGTTCGAGGCGATGGACGGGCTGCCGGTGACGGTGCGTCTGCTCGACCCGCCGCTGCACGAGTTCCTGCCGGACATCACCGAGCTCTCGGTGCGCGTCGCCCTCGCCGAGGCCCGCAAGGACCACAACGAGAACGACCTGCGTCTGCTGCAGGCCGTGCACCGGCTCCACGAGCAGAACCCGATGCTGGGCCTGCGCGGCGTACGCCTCGGGCTCGTCATCCCCGGCCTGTTCACCATGCAGGTACGGGCGATCGCCGAGGCCGCCGCGCAGCGCGTCGAGGCCAAGGGTGACCCGCGGGCCGAGATCATGATCCCGCTGGTCGGCACCGTCCAGGAGCTGGAGATCGTCCGCGACGAGGCCGAGCAGGTCATCGCGGAGGTGCAGCAGCGGACCGGCATCGATCTGAAGCTGGCGCTGGGCACGATGATCGAGCTGCCGCGCGCCGCGCTGACCGCCGGGCAGATCGCCGAGGCCGCCGAGTTCTTCTCCTTCGGCACCAACGACCTGACCCAGACGGTGTGGGGCTTCTCCCGCGACGACGTGGAGGCCAGCTTCTTCACCGCGTACCTGGAGAAGGGCATCTTCGGGGTCTCGCCGTTCGAGACCATCGACAGGGACGGCGTCGGCTCCCTGGTCCGGAGCGCGGTGGAGGCCGGCCGGGCGACCCGGCCCGACCTCAAGCTCGGCGTGTGCGGCGAACATGGCGGTGACCCGGAGTCGGTGCACTTCTTCCACGAGGTGGGCCTGGACTACGTCTCCTGCTCGCCGTTCCGTATCCCGGTGGCGCGGCTCGAGGCGGGCCGTGCGGCGGCCCAGTCGACCGGCAGCGACTCCCGGTAGGACCATCGGACCCCGGAATCGCCACCGGGCCCGGGGCACGAAAACCCGGAGCCCGGTACCCCGACCCTCACCGGCCGTCCGGTGGCGGTTCCGGCTCACCAGAGAAGGGGCGGGCGCCTGTGCGGGGCGCCCGCCCCTTCCGCATGCCCTCCTCGGGTCCGCCTCTTCCGCGTGCCGCTGCGGGCCTGCCCCTTCCGCATGCCCTCCTCGGGCCCGCCTCTTCCGCATGCCCTGGCGCGCGTGCCGTGCCTGATGCCGTGGCGCGTGCGCCTGTTCCGCTTCTGCCGGCCGGCGCGGGATTCGAAAGGTTCCTGTTGAACCCCGGGTCAGTTGAATTGCGGATCAAACGAGCTTCCGGCTTCTTAACAGTGGTCGAATTTCTGCCGCTCGGAGCGCCCTGCAACGGACAGGAGCGCGGCCTGCGGATCCCCACCCGCCGACCGCGCTCCATTTCCCGTGCCGGACACGGAGCCGCAACCTTCGTCACCGCCGCCGGACGCGCAAAGCCCCCCACGGTCCTCGCTGCGTCACTTCGGTGAAGTAGGTTTCATGCCCGACGTCGTACAGCTTTTCGGTTCGCCCCCACAGCCCGCGAGGCGTTTCAACTGTGGCTGAAACACCGTGGTAACAACCTGTGATTGCATGCATACTCAATGCTGGGGGCGATAGTGGGTGCAACAGTGGGGGTTCGGTGCTTCGTATTCATTTCAACGCGGACGACCTGGCGCGGGTGAGGATGGCGGCCAGGCCGGACGCGTTGTGGGAATCCATTCTCAGTTTTCACCGATTGCGCGACCGAAGAGGCGCACTCGTCTTCGGTGAATGGCGCTCCGAAGCGCGAGCGCGGTTGAAAGATGAAACACGACTGCTCTCCGCCCTTGTGCCCCAGCGCGGATATTTCCCGGACTTTCTCACACCGCCGGAGGCGTCGGAGGGCCTCGAAGCGGGCCTCGAGGCGCTGCGGGCGACGCCCCCGTCCCGCCTGCACGCCGAAGTCGCCCTGGCCGCCGCCCATCGCTCGCCCCTGCGCTCACTGCCCGGCCGGCTGCTCTCCCTCGCCGAGGGCAGGTCCGAATCGGTGGCCCGGCTCGTGGAGCTCCTGCGCGGGTACTACCGCGCGGCGGTCGAGCCGTACTGGTCCCACATCCAGGGCCGGGTGGAGGCGGACCGCGTCGTGCGCGGCCGGGCGCTGCTCGACGGGGGCGCCGGGGAACTGCTCGCCTCGCTGCCGCCGGTACTGCGCTGGCGCGCACCGGTCCTGGAGGCCGACTATCCCGTCGATCGCGAACTGCGCCTGGACGGACGCGGCCTGCTGCTCCAGCCGTCGTTCTTCTGCCGCGGGACGCCGGTGGTCTACCGCGACACGTCCCTGCCGCCGGTGCTGGTCTACCCGGTCTCGCACGCCGGCGAGCACTCCGCGGGGGACGGCGGGGGTGTCTCCCTGGGCCGCCTGGTGGGGCATACCCGCTCCGCGGTGCTCCAGGCCATCCGCGGTGGCTGCACGACGAGCGAACTGGCCCGCAGGGCAGGGGTGTCCCTGGCCTCCGCGAGCCAGCACGCCGCCGTGCTCCGTGAGGCGGGCCTGGTGGTGACCCTGCGCCACGGGAACGCGGTGCTGCACTCCCTCACCCCGCTGGGCGCCGCCCTGCTGCGCGGCGGCGCCACCGCGGAGCCCGAGCTCGCTATGCGCGGAACGGGCCGGTCACTTCGTAGGTGATGCCGCCCGACGAACTGCCGCTGGTGCCGCGCTGGCTGGAGAAGTACAGCCGGCTGCCGTCGGGGGAGAAGGCGGGTCCGCAGATCTCCGACGACGACTGACCGGTGACGCGCAGGAACGGCGCCACGACGTCGTCCGGGGTGATCACGCAGATCTCCATGTTGCCGCCGTCCTCCGCCACGAAGAGGTCGCCGGAGGCGGCACCGGTCACGTTGTCCACACCGGTGAGCGGCGCGGAGCCGCCGACGACGAGGGAGTCGTCGTAGGCCAGTTCGTACGTGTCGCTCAGCAGGTTCAGCTGCCAGAGGCGGTTGTCGCCCTTGGTCGTGAACCACACGGTGTCGTTGGCGTAGTGGCAGCCCTCGCCGCTGTTGAACAGCTTGGCGCCGGACACCTGGTCGCGGGTGGGGGTCGGCGAACCGTCGGGGTCCGGCACGGTCGCCCACGTGAAGGAGCCGGAGGTGCCCGTTCCGGCTTTGAGTACCTGGAGGGTGCCGGAGGACAGATTGCCCCACGTGGTGGGGACGAAGCGGTAGAGGCAGCCGTCCGAAGCGTCCTCGGTCAGGTAGATCACCTTGCGTACCGGGTCGGCCGCGGCGGCCTCATGGTTGAAGCGCCCCATGGCGGACCGGCGTACGGCGGCGTTCACGCCCCACGGGTCCGTCTCGTAGACGTACCCGGTGCTGACCTCCTCGCAGGAGAGCCAGGTGTTCCACGGAGTGGCGCCGCCCGCGCAGTTGCGGTTGGTGTTGGACAGGATGCGGTAGGCGCCCGTGATGGCACCGGTCGAGGAGAACCTCACGGCGCTCGCGCCGCCGGTGGAGGAGATCTCCGAGTTGGAGACGTAGATCCAGCCGCTGCCGTCCGCGAAGCAGGCGCCCCCGTCGGGGGCCTTGTGCCAGGTGTACGAGGTGGAGCCGACCTTCTTTCCCGACCGGGCGATCACCCGGCTGGTGAAGCCGGCCGGCAGCTGGATTCCGTTCGCGTCCGCCGGGCCCAGCGCCCCGTAGGGGCCGGAGCCTGGCTGCGCGGGGGCCGCGGAGGCGGCGCCCTGCCACAGGGTGAAGCCGAAGGCGGCGGCCGAGGTGCCGACGACCGCTCCGCGCAGGAAGCTGCGACGTTCCACTTGTCACTCCAGGGTGGGATGACCGCCCCGCGGCGCCGGTCGGTGCCGCGGGGTCGCGCGCTCCCGGACCATAGAAGCGGTGAGTGGCGCACACTTCAACGGAGGGTGACTGTCAGAGGTTGAGCGAAGAATTCTCCGTGAGACCGATGAGTTCGCCGCGGGCCGCCCGTCTGCCCCTGTGAACGCATCGCACACACCGGCGCCGTGCACACCGCGGCGCCCCACAGGAGAGAGACCGCCATGGCTCAGATGATCTTCGTCAACCTGCCCGTCAAGGACCTGGAGACCAGCAAGTCCTTCTGGACCAAACTGGGCTACTCCTTCAATCCGCAGTTCACCGACGAGAACGCGGCCTGTCTGGTCTTCAGCGACACCATCTACGCGATGCTGCTGACGGAGGCGCGTTTCAAGGACTTCACCAAGAAGGACATCGCGGACGCCGCCACCACCACGGAGGCCATTCTGGCCCTGAGCGCGGACAGCCGCGAGAAGGTCGACGAGCTGGTGGACGCCGCGCTCGCCGCAGGCGGTTCGCCGTCCAACGACCCGCAGGACTACGGGTTCATGTACGGCCGTTCCTTCCAGGACCCCGACAACCACCTGTGGGAGGTCATGTGGGTGGACGTCGAGGCGATGCAGCGTGCGACGGCCGAGGGCGGCGAATGACCTCGATGGAGAAGAGGGCCGGGGTGCCGCTCACGCGTCGTGAAGAGTCAGGGCAGTGACAGACGACGCGTGAGCGGAGCTCTCCCGGCGGGTGCGGCGGTTGAGCGGAGCTGTCCCGGCGGGTGCGGCGGCTCAGGACAGCCGGACCTCGTACGCCGTCACCGACACCGCGTCGTCGTCCAGGCAGCGCCCGGTCCCGAGGTCGAAACGCTGCTTCAGGAGCGGCGAGGCGACGAACGGCCGGCCGGCCGCCGAGCCGACCAGGCCGCGCGACAGCACCTGCGCGCCGCTGAACGGGTCGCGGTTGTCGATGGCGTACGGCCGGCCCTCGCGGTCGAGGAAGATCGCGGCCTGACGGCCGTCCGGCAGCAGCGCCGCCACGCCCCGTCCCGGCGTCAGCCGGGACAGCGGGCACAGCGCCGCCCAGTCCTCACCCAACCTGAGCTGGATCTGGACGTCCGTCGTGGCGGGGGCGAGGGTCGTCGCGGTCATCGGGCGGCACCTTCCAGGGTCTGGTGATACGAAGGGATGGACAGCAGCGGCAGATCGGGCTTGACCTGGTCGCGCTCGGGCACGAACTTCACGGTCGGGTCCGGGACGTCGGGCGCGTTGACGAAGGACACGAAACGCTGCAGCCGCTCGGGGTCGTTCAGCGTCTCGGCCCACTCGTCGCGGTATCCGGCCACATGGTCGGCCATCAGCGACTCCAGCTCCGCGCAGATGCCGAGCGAGTCGTTCACGACCACGTCCCGTACATGCTCGAGCCCGCCCTCGATGCGCTCCAGCCAGGTCGAGGTCCGCTCCAGCCGGTCGGCGGTGCGGATGTAGAACATCAGGAACCGGTCGATGAGCCGGACCAGTTCGGTGTCGGACAGGTCCTGGGCCAGCAGGTCCGCGTGGCGCGGTGTCGCGCCGCCGTTGCCGCCGACGTACAGGTTCCAGCCGTTCGCCGTCGCGATCACGCCGAAGTCCTTGGACTGGGCCTCCGCGCATTCGCGCTGGCAGCCGGAGACCGCCGACTTCAGCTTGTGCGGCGAGCGCAGGCCCCGGTAGCGCAGCTCCAGGTCGATCGCCATGCGGACCGAGTCCTGCACGCCGTAGCGGCACCACGTCTGGCCCACACAGGACTTGACCGTGCGCAGCGCCTTTCCGTACGCGTGTCCCGACTCGAAGCCGGCGTCCACCAGGCGTGCCCAGATCTGCGGCAGCTGGTCGACGCGGGCGCCGAACATGTCGATCCGCTGACCGCCGGTGATCTTCGTGTAGAGGCCGAAGTCGCGGGCCACCTCACCGATGATGATCAGCTTCTCCGGGGTGATCTCACCACCGGGGATGCGCGGCACGATCGAGTACGAGCCGTTCTTCTGCATGTTGGCGAGGAAGTGGTCGTTGGTGTCCTGGAGGGCGGCCTGTTCGCCCTCCAGGACATAGCCGGGGGCACCGATCGTGGGAGCGAGCGAGGCGATGATGGAGCCGATGGTCGGCTTGCAGATCTCGCAGCCGTCCTTGCCGCGCGCCGCCTCCCGGCCGTGTGCGTCGAGCAGCTGCCGGTACGACGTGATGCGCAGGGCGCGCACGATCTCGTACAGCTCCTGGCGGGTCTGGCCGAAGCAGCCGCACAGCCCCTTGTCGACCTCGACGCCCGACGCCTCCAGTTCGGCGTTGACGAGCTGGCCGAGCACCTTGACGCAGCTTCCGCAGCCGGTACCGGCCTTGGTGCACTTCTTGACTTCGGGCACCGTCGTGCAGGAGTGCTCGGTGACCGCGCCGCGGATGGTGCCCTTGGTGACGTTGTGGCAGGAGCAGATCACCGCCTCGTCGGGCAGGGCCGCGGGACCCAGTGCGGCCGGCGCACCGGCGCCGGCCGGCAGCACCAGCTGCTCCGGCGCCATCGGCGGCACCGATCCGGTGAAGGCCCGCAGGGTGCCGTACGACTCGGCGTCACCGACGAGGATGCCGCCGAGCAGCTCACCGCCGGGCCCGACGACCAGCTTCTTGTAGACCCCGGCGCGGGAGTCGGAGTACACGACGTCGAGGCAGCCGTCGGCAGCGCCGTGCGCGTCGCCGAACGAGGCCACGTCCACACCCAGCAGCTTCAGCTTGGTGGACGTGTCCGCGCCGGTGAAGGTCTGCTCCTGGCCGTCCAGTGCCGCGGCCGCCGCCTCCGCCATCTCGTAACCGGGCGCCACCAGCCCGTACACCCGGCCGTCCGACGCCAGCGCGCACTCGCCGATCGCGAAGACAGCGGGGTCCGACGTGCGGCACTGCTCGTCCACGACGATGCCGCCGCGCTCACCGACCGCGAGGCCCGCGTCCCGCGCGAGCTGGTCCCGGGGCCGTACGCCCGCGGAGAAGACGACCAGGTCCGCCTCGAGCACCGAGCCGTCCGACAGCGCCATGCCGTTGACGGCGCCGTCGACGCCGGCGGTGACCTCCTGAGTGCCGACACCCGTGTGGACGGTCAGCCCCATGCCCTCGATGGTGCGCAGCAGTGCCGCGCCGCCGCCCTCGTCGACCTGCACGGGCATCAGCCGCGGCGCGAACTCCACGATGTGCGTCTCGAGCCCCAGCCCCTTCAGCGCCCCCGCCGCCTCCAGGCCGAGCAGCCCGCCGCCGACGACCGCGCCCACGCGCGCCGTCTTCGCGTACTCCTCGATCTTGAGAAGGTCCTCGATGGTCCGGTAGACGAAACAGCCCTCCGCGTCCTTGCCCGGTACCGGCGGCACGAACGGGTATGAGCCCGTGGCCAGCACCAGCGTGTCGTACGAGAGGGTCCGCCCGGCGCGTGAGGTGACCGTGCGCGCGGCGGTGTCGACGCGCTCCGCCGGGTCGTCCAGATGCAGCTCGATGCCGTGCCGCTCCATGAAGCCGTCCTCGACCATCGACAGGTCGTCGGGCGTGTTCCCGGAGAAGTACGAGGTCAGACGCACCCGGTCGTAGGCGGGGCGGGGCTCCTCGCACAGCACGACGATCCGCGCCCGCTCGGTGACGCCACGCTCGGCCAGGGCCTCCAGGAACCGCTGGCCGACCATTCCGTGGCCGACGACCACGATCGTGGGAGTGGTCGCGGAAGGGGACATCGCAGCCATCAGGCGCCTCCATCATTGGTGAGCAGGTGGAGCAGGGGGAGGGAGTCCGGCAGGGCCTCGTCGCCCTCCCAGGCCCGGGCGAGCGCGCCGACGGACGCGAGATCCCCGAGCAGTACGCCGCCGACGAGCCGGTCTCCGCGGACGACGACCTTGCGGTACGCGCCCCGGGTGGCGTCGGCGAGCTGGACGACGTCGTCCCCGGGGCGTGGGGTCGGGTCACCGAACGCGGCCAGGTCGAGCGGGCTCGTCGCGGAGGCCAGGGTGAGCCGGGTCAGCGCGCGGGTGCCGGAGTAGCGGGCCCCTTCGCCGTTCAGTACGGACGCGAGGACGTCCGCCTGCTCCAGCGCCGGGCCGGCCAGGCCCTGCACGACACCGTCGTGCTCCGCGCAGTCGCCGATGGCGTGGATGTGCGGGTCGGAGGTGCGCAGTTCGTCGTCGACGACGACACCCCGCCGCACCTCGAGCCCGGCGTCGACCGCCAGACCCACTCGGGGCCGCACGCCGCAGGCCAGCACCACGATCTCCGCGTCCAGCGCGAAGCCGTCCGCGAGGACCACGGCGCCGACCGTCCCCTCGGGCGTGGTCCGCAGGCCGCGCACCCGGCACTCGGTGTGCACCTCGACGCCGAGCAGTTCGAGATGGGCCCGGAGCAGCCCCGAAGCGGACACGTCCAGCTGGCGCTCCATGAGGTGCTCGCCCTGCTGGGCCAGCACCACCTTCGCGCCGCGGACCGCCAGGGCCCGGGCCGCCGACACACCCAGCAGCCCGCCGCCGACCACCACCGCCCGTGTGCCGGGACGGACCGCGCCGGACAGGGCCGCGCAGTCGTCCAGGGTGCGGAAGGGGTGGACGCCGTCCGGGAGCCCGGGGCCGATACCGCGAAGGGGCGGCAGCACCGGGTTGGAGCCGGTCGCGAGGACGAGGCGGTCGTAGCCGACGGCCGTGCCGTCCGCGCAGTGCACGACCCGCCGGTCGCGGTCCACCGACGTCGCCCGCACCCCCCGCCGCACCGGGACCTCCGGCAGCGCGATCACCTCCGGCCCGTACCGGCCCGCGAGCACCTCCGCGAGCAGCACCCGGTTGTACGGCGCGTGCGTCTCCTCGCCGAGGACCGTGACGCGAGCGCCCGCGCCGAGCTGACGCGCAAGCCGCACACCCGCCGTCCCGCCGCCGATCACCACGATCTCCGAAGTCATGCATGCAGCGTGCGTCGCCGGTGTTACCCGGCAGGTCCCCTTCTGTTTCCCACGGGGAACCTTGCCCTCAGCAGGCCCGGCCCCCCGCTGTGAGGCCCCCTCCCCTCCCGACCCGGGCTCCGCCCGGACCCGGTACCGCGCTGCGCGCGGTGGCCTCGGGCCGCCGGCACATCCAGCTCGCCGGCGTTCGGGGCGTGGGGTTCGGGGCGAAGCCCCGACGGGAGTGGCCGGCCCCGCCGGCGAGCGATGCGCGAGGGCACGGGAGCGGCGCCGCCGGAAGCGGATCCGGGGCGGAGTCCCCGGTGCGGGAAAGGGCGGGATTCCAGGGTTTCCGGGGGACGCGCTGCGGTCGCGGCGCCGCCCCAACCTCAGAGCACGCTCACGGGCACCGCCCCCTCAACCTCAGAGCACGCTCAAGACTTCCTCGATCGATGGACGGCGCACGTATCCCGTCCATAGGGTCACCACCGTGCCCGACATATCGCTCACCACCCTCCTCTTCCTCTGTCTCGCCGCCGCCGCGGCCGGCTGGATCGACGCCGTCGTCGGTGGCGGCGGGCTGCTGTTGCTGCCCGCGCTGCTGCTCGGGCTGCCGCAGGTCCCGGCCGCCCACATCCTCGGTACGAACAAGGCGGTCGCCATCGTCGGCACGTCGGGCGCCGCGATCACCTACGTACGCAAGGCCCCGGTGCAGGTGAAGACCGCCGTGCGCATCGGACTCGCCGCGCTCGCCGGCTCGATGGGCGGCGCCTTCTTCGCGGCGGGCATCAGCAGCGAGCTGCTGCGCCCTGTGATCATGGTCGTGCTGCTCGGCGTGGCCGCGTTCGTGATGCTGCGTCCTTCGTTCGGCACGACGGCCGCCGATGTCGACAGGCGCCGTGTCACCCGGACCCGTACCGTCCTCGCGATCGTGCTCGTCGGCGGAGGTATCGGCTTCTACGACGGGCTGTTCGGGCCGGGCACCGGCACGTTCCTGGTGCTGGCGCTCACCGCGGTGCTCCACCTGGATCTGGTGACCGCCTCCGCCACCGCAAAGATCGTCAACGTGTGCACCAACGCCGGCGCGCTCGCGATGTTCGCCTACCAGGGCACGGTGCTGTGGCAGCTGGCAGCGCTGATGGCCGTGTTCAACCTGGTCGGCGCGATGCTCGGGGCTCGCACCGCACTGCGGAAGGGGAGCGAGTTCGTCCGCGGCGTGCTGCTCGTCGTCGTCTTCTCCCTCGTGGCAAAGCTCGGCTTCGACCAGTGGACGGCGTAAACGCGGCGGGGCCAGGGTGACGGCGCAAAAGCTGACGGCGTGAGGCGTGGCGGCGTAAGGAAGGACTGACGGCGTGAGGCATGACGACGGTCAGGTCGTACCGCCGCCCCGCACGCCGATCAGGTGCGCGTACGCCACGACGTTCCCCTGGTATCCGGTCTTCTCGGAGAAACCGCCGCCGCAGGTGATCACCCGCAGCTCGGCCCGGTCGCCCGTGCCGTATACCTTCTCGTCGGGGAAGGCGTCGGCCTCGTAGACCTCGATGGCGTCGATAGTGAAGACGGCGGTCCTGCCGTCCGCGCGGAGCACCTCGATCCGGTGGCCCTTCTCCAGAGTCCCGAGGCTGTAGAAGACGGACGGGCCCTGGGCGTTGTCGACATGGCCGGCCACGATCGCGGTGCCCTTGGCGCCCGGGGTGGTGCCGTCCTCGTACCAGCCCGCCAGGTTGCGGTCGGCGGCCGGCGGGACCTCGAGGCCGCCGTTGCCCTCCAGGCCGAGGCCCATGACGGGGGCGTCGACGTCGATCCTGGGGATGCGCAGCCGTACCGGTTCGGAGGCCGGCAGCGGATCGGCCGCCGCATCGGTGTGCCGGTCGGGGCCGGCCGCGAACGCCTGGGCGGCCGACGGGACCGGCGGGGTGACGTCACGGGCGCCGTTCTGGACCAGCCACAGCCCGGCGCAGACGGCGACGGCCAGGCCCCACCCCTTGGTCCTGCGCCGGATGGTGTCCTGGGCGGTCATCGGTCCTCCAAGGTCGCGTGCGAGGTCCGTCGAAGGTTGCGTCCGCGATCGCGTCGAAGGTCGCGTCGTTCACGAGGAAGCGGGGAAGAGGGGCGGGGAGAGGGGCGCCGGCGGTCCGCAGACGGCGGCGCGGACGAACGCCCGGCGTGAGAAGTCGCCCCGCCCCCGTCGGCTCGAGGCGGACGGGAGCGAGGGCTCCGGCGGTACGGGGACCGGTCGGGATGCCGGTCCGTCAGCCTCTCTGCGCGCCGCTCGCCCGGCGGCGCAGGAGGAGCGTCCCGCCCACAGCAGCCGCGGTCAGTACCGCCGCGCCCGCCGCGATCTGGGTGGTGTCGGGGCCCACGCTGCCGCCGACTCCGGTTCTGACGTGCCCGCTCGGCTGCTTGTGGTGCACCTCGAGGTCGCCCGTGGCCTTCTTGCCGTCCTTGCAGCGCACCTCGATGCCGTACGTTCCCGGCCTGGCGCCCTCGGGGACCGTGAACCGGCCCACGACGACCTCCTTGTGCGTGCCGGGCCACAGCTTGAACTCGCCGGCGCCGAGTGACCGGGCGTCGCCGACGCCGTGGCCGTCCTTGCCGCAGGCCGTGGTGTTCACGGTGACCTCCGTGCCGGGGGTCGCGGGTGACGGGTACACCTCCAGCTCTCCGAAGTCTCCGGCGTACGCCCCGTGGGCGCCGAGCCCTGTCGTGGCGAGGGCCATCGCGGTGCCGGTGATCAGGCGGGCGGTGGTGCGCATGGGGTCCTCCGGAAGCGCGCGGTGCGGTGTGTCGTCTTCTCCGAGGTAAGAGGCCGAGCACCCGGCACGCCTGCTGATGGCCCCTCAGATTCGCTCGACCGGAGCGGCGTGTCGCCCTGGACGGATCGCATACCCGCAGGTCAAGGCCGCTGATGCCGGGTCAGGTCCGGACGTCGGGCGCGTCGTGCCGAACGGGTGACGATCCGCCTGGGCGGTCGGCCGCGCCGGGGCCCACCGCGCGACCGCCGGGTCCGCCGTCGCGGGTCCCCGGACGTCGCTTGACCTCAACCAAACTTGAGGTACCAGGCTCCTCCGTATGGACATCAACACACCCGACCACACGTCCCCCTTGAAGCTCGCCGTCGTCATGGGCAGCAACCGTGAAGGCCGCTTCGGGCCCACCGTCGCCGACTGGTTCGTCTCCCGTGCCGCGGCGCGCGAGGACTTCCAGGTCGAGGTCGTCGACCCGGCCGACGCCGATCTGCCCACCGCGCTCTCCTACGATCCCTCTCCCGAGGTGCGCACGGAACTGGGCAAGGTCACACCGAAGCTGGCCGGCGCAGACGCCTTCGTCGTGGTCACCCCCGAGTACAACCACTCGTTCCCCGCCACCCTCAAGAGCCTCATCGACTGGCACTACGATGAATGGCAGGCCAAGCCGGTCGGCTTCGTCTCCTACGGCGGGATCTCCGGCGGGCTGCGCGCGGTCGAGCAGCTGCGGCAGGTCTTCGCCGAGCTGCACGCCGTCACCGTCCGGGACACGGTGTCCTTCCACAACGCGGGCGCCCACTTCGACGACGAGGGCAACCACCGCGACCCCGCCGCCCCCGACGCCGCCGCCAAGACGATGCTCGACCAGCTCTCCTGGTGGGCCGAGGCGCTCAGGTCCGCCAAGTCCGTCCGCCCCTACGCAGGCTGAGGCCGCCGCCGTGCCGCTGAGAGGGCTCCTCGCCCTCTCGACCCCGACCGGCGGGTGATCGCGCTTGCCGTCCCGGCGGATGATCGCGCCGGTCCCGCCCCCGGGCGGTTCAAGCCCTCGGCCCCCTTGACCGCAGGTCGTCGCCGCTGCGACGGCCACCCACGCCGACCGCTTCATCCGCATCCCCCGACGGCTACGACGTCCTCGTGACGGAGGTCGGGCCGTTCGTCGAGCAGGGCACTCACAAGGGCACTCACGGCGGACGGCCGACCGCAGGCGGCCGCGTACACCCGCCTCCACGCGGCCCGGTTCACGGTGGCGGCGGCCGAGGTGTGATCCGCGGTGCGTACGGTGGCAGGTGGGCCGCCTCCGGCCCCGCCCGTCCTGTGCGCCGGAGGCCGTGCGCGCCCGCAGAGGAGCCGACGACCGAGAAGGAGCCCGTGCCGTGGAAGAGACCCCCGCAGCGCCGCCGCTGCTCGCCGTGATGACCACGACCGACAGCGCCGAGAAGGCACAGCAACTCGCGCAGGGCGCCGTGGAGGCCCGGCTCGCCGCCTGCGCCCAGATCTCCGCACCGGTGACGTCGGTCTACCACTGGCAGAACGCCGTCGAGACCGCGGAGGAGTGGCAGGTGCTCTTCAAGACCACACCGGCCTGCTACGACGCCCTCGAAGCCCATCTCACCGCCGCCCACGACTACGAGACACCGGAGATCATCGCCGTGCCCGTGGTGCGCGGGAACGCGGCGTACGCGAACTGGGTACGGGCAGAGACCGTGGCGCGATGAACAGCCGCCGGCGGCTTCCGTTCTTCGTCTACGGCACCCTGCGCCCCGGGGAGCGCAACCACGACCTGTTCCTCCGCGGCCGCACCACCACGGAGCGGCCCGCCCTGCTCTGCAGCGCCCGGCTCTACGAAGGCCCCGGCTTCCCGTACGCCGTCGACGACCCGGGCGGGCCGTGCACGGTCACCGGCGAGGCGGTGTGGGCCGACCCCGAGGACTACGGGCGGCTGCTCGGAGTCCTCGACCGGCTGGAGGAGTACACCGGCAGCCCGGGCCGTCCCGAGAACCTGTACGAGCGGACGGCCCGCACGGTCCTCCTCGACGACGGCACGGCCGTCACGGCCTGGGTGTACGTGGCCGCCGAGCGCACGGCCCGCGAGCTGCGGGCCGCCGGCACCCCCGTGGCCGGCGGCGACTGGCGCGGGACGGTCAGGCCCCGCCGGCCGGGCCCGCCGGCTCCAGCCGGACCGCGCACACCTTGAACTCGGGCATCCGGGAGGTCGGGTCGAGCGCCGGATTCGTCACCGAGTTGACCCGGCCCTCGCCCGGCCAGTGGAACGGCATGAACACGGTGTCCGGCCTGATCGAGGTGGTGATCCGCGCGGGCCCGGTCGCCCGGCCCCGCCGGGACACCACGGCGAGCGGCTCGCCCTCCGCGACGCCGAGCCGCTCCGCCAGCTGCGGATGCAACTCGACGAACGGGCCGGGCGCGGCGGCGTTCAGCTCGTCGACGCGCCTCGTCTGCGCGCCCGACTGGTACTGGGCGACCACCCGCCCGGTCGTCAGCAGCACCGGGTACTCGGCGTCGGGCTCCTCCGCGGCGGGCCGGTGCGCCACCGGAACGAACCGGGCCAGCCCGTCGGCCGTGGCGAAGCGGTCGAGGAACAGCCGGGGCGTCCCCGGGTGCGGGCCTCCGGCCTCTTCCGGCTCTTCCGGGCACGGCCAGAACACGCCGTTCTCGTCCGCGATCCTGCGGTAGGTGATGCCCGAGTAGTCCGCCGGGCCGCCCGCCGACGCGCGCCGCAGCTCCTCGAACACCTCCTCCGGATCGGCCGGGAAGCCCTTCTCGTGCCCGAGCAGCCCCGCCAGGGCGCCCAGCACCTCCAGATCGCTGCGGACACCGTCCGGCGCGTCGAGCGCCTTGCGGCGCAGCAGCACCCGGCCCTCCAGATTGGTCGTCGTGCCCGACTCCTCCGCCCACTGCGTCACCGGCAGCACCACGTCCGCGAGCGCCGCCGTCTCCGAAAGGACCACATCCGCCACGGCCAGGAACTCCAGCGACCTGATCCGATCCTCGACGTGCGCAGCGCGCGGCGCGGACACCACCGGGTTCGAGCCCATCAGCAGCAGCGACTTCACGTCGCGGCCCAGCGCGTCCAGCAGTTCGTAGGCGCTGCGTCCCGGCCCGGGCAGCGACTCGGGGGCCACGCCCCACACCTGAGCGACATGCGCCCGCGCCGCCGGGTCGTCCAGCTTGCGGTAACCGGGCAGTTGGTCGGCCTTCTGGCCGTGCTCACGGCCGCCCTGCCCGTTGCCCTGGCCGGTGAGGCAGCCGTAACCGGACAGCGGTCGGCCGGCCCGGCCCGTCGCCAGGCACAGATTGATCCACGCGCTCACCGTGTCCGTGCCCTTGGAGTGCTGCTCGGGCCCGCGGGCCGTGAGCACCATCGCGGACGGCGCGTCGCAGAACAGCCGTACCGCCTCGCGCAGCTCCGGCACCCCCACGCCCGTGATCCGCTCGACCAGCTCCGGCCAGTGCGCCATGGCGGCGGCCCTGGCGTCCGCCCAGCCGCTCGTACGGGCGGTGATGAACTCCTCGTCGGTGCGTCCCTGCGCCACCACCTCGTGCAGCAGGCCGAGGGCGAGCGCCAGATCCGTACCGGGCCGGGGCGCGAGATGCAGGTCGGCCTGTTCCGCCGTCCTCGTCCGCCGGGGGTCGACGACGATCAGCCTGCCGCCGTTCTCCTTCAGCTCGGTCAGATAGCGCAGTGCGGGCGGCATGGTCTCCGCGAGGTTCGAGCCGACGAGGATCACGCAACCGGTCCTCGGGATGTCCTCCAGCGGGAACGGCAGACCGCGGTCCAGACCGAACGCCTTGGTGTGCGCGGCCGCCGCCGACGACATGCAGAAGCGGCCGTTGTAGTCGATCTGCGAGGTGCCGAGCACCACCCGGGCGAACTTCCCGAGCGTGTACGCCTTCTCGTTGGTCAGCCCGCCGCCGCCGAAGACGCCCACCGCGTCGGCGCCGTGCGTCTCCCTCGTCCGCCGCAGCCCGTCGGCGATCGTACGCAGTGCCTCCTCCCAGGTGGCCGGCTCGAGCCTGCCTGTGGCGTGGCTTCTGATGAGCGGCCCGGACAGGCGCACCCGGGAGGAGAGAAGGGAGGGGGCCGTACGGCCCTTGCCGCACAGGGCGCCCCGGTTGACGGGGAAGTCCGGGCGCTCCACCACCTCGACGGCCGTCCCGGCGTCCGCGCCCGGCTGCGGCACGTCGCGCAGATTCATACCGCACTGCAGGGCGCAGTAGGGACAGTGGGTCGGGGTGGTCTCGTCGCGCATGACGCCCAGCGTGGAACATTCGTGTTACGCGGGCGGACGCGGCGCATTACAGACGGGGTACGCATGGCTCCGGAACCGGCTCACGGCGGCGTGAGGTGCCGCCGTGAGCCTTCGGGGTCCGGGGTGGCGGACACGGCTCAGGCGCGGCGGCCCATCATCGCCAGCAGCCGGGTCTGCGGGTCGTCACCAGGCGGCGGCTCGATCGGCGGGGCGAACAGCCCGGACTTCGACAGCTCCGAGGCGTACGGGCCGACCTCGCCCAGCGTGAAGGCCACCAGCGCGTCAGGCAGCCGCTCCTCCGCGCCGATGGCACGCGACAGGTCCCAGGTGTGCACCACGGCGTCGCTGATCATCTGAGAGCAGTACGCCGTGGTCGGCGTCTCCCCGTACGACAGCTGGACCGTCCCCTCCATCGCGCCCTCGTCGGAGAACGCCTTGCGGGCGGCGCGCGCCGCCGCGTCCCAGCTCCGCTTGGGATGCTCGCCGAGGACGTCGCCTTCGTACGCGTCGCCGATGTCCTCGATCGTCGCCCCGTCGGTCACCAGGTCCGGCACCCACAGCTGCTCGGCGGTCAGGTGGTTGACAAGGTCGCGCACCGACCATTCGCTGCACGGCGTCGGATCGTCCCACTGGCCGTCGCGGACGGCGTGCACCCGGTCGGTGAAGAGGGCCAGCGCCTCGGTGTGCCGGGACAGGAGAGTTGCCACGTCTTTGTTCATGGCGCTCACTGTTCCGCGCCCGGGTGCTCGATGCGAGCGCGCCGGGCCGCGTGCCGCCCGGTCAGCGCACGGCCTGCGCGAGGGCCTCGCGGACCCCCGGCTCGCGCTCCCCGAGGAAGCGCGGATCCGGCCGGAGGACGGCGTCCAGCGACGCCTTCCCCGCCGCGAACAGCTCGCGCACCCCGCCGTAGTACCAGGTCGTGTCGTGAGGCTCCGCGACCCCGACACCGTACGACTCCACCCCGGCCGACCGGCACAGCGCGACCGCCCGGCGGATGTGGAAGCCCTGGCTCACCAGCAGCGCGCGCTCCACGCCGAAGATCTTCTTCGCCCGTACGCACGAGTCCCAGGTGTCGAACCCCGCGTAGTCGCTGACGATCCGGTCGTCCGGCACACCGCGCTCCGTCAGATACGTCCGCATCGCGTCCGGCTCGTCGTACTCCACCCGGCTGTTGTCCCCGGTGACCAGCACGACCTTGGCCCTGCCGGTCCGGTACAGCTCGGCGGCGGTGTCCAGCCGGTGCGCCAGATAGGGGGAGGGCCGCCCCTGCCACAGCCCGGCGCCGAAGACGACGGCGACGTCCTGCGCCGGGGCGTCCGCGACCGTACGGACGCGGCTGTCGGCGACAGCGTGCATCCACGTCGCCGGCGCGAGCCCGAGCACGCACCCCAGCATCACCGCCTGCACGGCCCGCCGCCGCCTCCTGGTGGCCCTGGTGGCCCTGGTCGCTCTGCTCGCTCTCACGAACGGTCAGACGCCCGGCGAGCGAAAACGGTTCGCCCGGCGCAGTGAGCTTCGGTCAGCATCACCCCGTGATCGACGACAGGGCGTACACGGCCGCCCGCAACAACGCCGAATGGTGCGACGCCATGTGCCGCGCCCACGGGCTCGCCGGCGACTTCGGTGTCCGTGCCTGGACCAGCCCGCGCCGCACACCGCTGCTGTACCCCGACGCGGTGACGCTCAGCGAGGAAGCGACGGCGGACGACGTGCTGGCCGCCATCGACACCGCGGGCGGGGGCTGCTCGGTCAAGGACGGCTTCGCGTCGCTGGACCTCTCCGGGGCGGGCTTCGACGTCCTCTTCGAGGCGCGGTGGCTGTACCGGCCGGCCGGCGCACCCGCGCCCGCCCCGCCGCCGGGCACGGCGTGGGCCCCGCTCACCACGCCCGCGGAGCTGGCCGAATGGGCGACGGCCTGGGACGCGGGCGGGGGCCTGTCGGCCCTGTTCCGCCCCGGACTCCTCGCCGACCCGGTCGTCACGTTCCTCGCGGGGCGAGGCGCCGGGGACGGCCGGGTGGTCGCGGGCGCAGTGGTCAGCCTGGGCGGGGGAGCCGCCGGCCTCTCCAACGTGTTCGCCGCGGACGGCGACATCGACGCCGCGTGGGCGGGCTGCCTGTCGGCCGTGGCCCGGCTGCGGCCCGGGACGCCGGTGGTCGGCTACGAACACGGCGACGACCTGGCGGCGGCGGTGCGGCACGGCTGCGCGGAGGCGGGCCCACTCCGGGTCTGGCTGTCGCCCTGACCCCCATGCCGCGCCGACCCGGCCGCTCCCCGCGCCCGCCCCGGGTCACAGCCTGGCGGCCGTGGGAGGACCCCGGCGGGCTGGGTGTGTGCCGGTCTTGTCGGGGCGCTGCCCCGGACCCCGCGCCTCAAGCGCCGGCGAGGCGGACGTGCCCGGTGGGCCGGGTTTGCCGTGCAGCGGCATGTCAAGTCCGGTTCGGAGGGTTCCCCCCTACGCCTGGCGGCGTGGGAAGTGCCCCACGGCCGCCAGGCCGCAGGGGGGTTCAAGGCCACCGCGCGAAGCGCGGTACCGGGCCGGGGCGGAGCCCGGCCGGCCCCCGGCAGCGGCACGGGGCCGGGGCGGGGTGGGAAACGGCCCCGCGCAGCGGCCCCGTACCGGAGGTGGCCCCGTACCCGAGCCGCCCCGCCCCGCGTAAACGCCCCGAGCCGCCCCGCCCCGAGCAACCGCCCGCGCAAACCGCCCCCCGCGCAGCGGTCCCGCCCCCGGGCTCCTGCGCCGCGCGCCCAACCCGCACCCCCGCCGCCGCCACCCCCGCCGTGAGCCCCGCGCAAAGACCCGTCACTCTCACGCAACAACCCCGCAACCTGCGCCCGCCACCATCGATGCATGACGGAGCCGGAACACCTTCGTGAGTCCCCGCCCCCGCCCTTCGACAGCGCAGTCGACACCGCCGAGCAGTTCGACTCCAGCGTCGGCCTGCTCACGCGTATCACCGCTCAGCTCGGCACCCAGCTGAGTCACGTCCGACTGAACGGAACCCGCCCCGCATGGCCTCCACCGCCGCCGCCCGGCCCGCCCTCGTCGCCGTCGCCCACGGCAGCCGCGACCCCCGTGCCGTGCGTACCGTCACCGCGCTCCTCGACCGGGTCCGTGACATGCGGCCCGGTCTCGACGTCCGCCTCGGCCACATCGAGCTGAACGAGCCGCTGCTCGGCGACACGCTCGCCGCCCTGCCCGACGGCACGCCCGCCGTCCTCGTGCCGCTGCTGCTCAGCCGTGGCCACCACGTCAAGCACGACCTCCCGCGCGCCGCGGCGGCGCTGCCCGGCGCGGACATCCGTATCGCGCGCCCGCTCGGCCCGCACCCCCTGTTGGCCGAGGCGCTCGCGGACCGCCTCACCGAGGCGGGCTGGCGCCCCGAGGACGGTACGAGCGGCAGCGCGGGTGTGGTCCTGGCCTCCGCCGGATCCCGCGACCCCCGGTCCGCGCAGGACACCCGGCACATGGCCGGCATGCTCGCCGAGCGACTCGGCGGAGTGCCGGTCGTCGCCGCGTACGCCTCTGCTCTCGCGCCCACCGTTCCCGCGGCGGTCCAGGCCCTGGAGGCGCGCGGCCGCCACCGGATCGCGGTCGCCTCGTACTTCGCCGCGCCCGGCCTGTTCTCGACCCGCAGCGCCGCTGCCGCGCCCTGCGTCGCGGCGGAGCCGCTGGGCACCCACCCCGCTGTGGCCCGGCTCCTGCTGCACCGCTACGACGAGGCGCGGTCCCTCCCCAGCACCGTGGGGGCGGTCCGGCGGCTCGAACTCTCCGCCGCATAATCGCCCTGCGGGCCGGACTGTCGGCCACTGCGGTTACCTTCGGTGCATGGACGGCACCACCAGCACCTCCGCCGAAGGCGAAGCCAATGGCGCAGTCGACGCCAAAGCCAAAGCCAGAGCCAGAGCCAGAGCCAGAGCCAAGTCCACCGGCACCGGCTCCGGCTACGACGGTTCCGACGGCTACGACGAGTCCGCCGCCGAGCGCTGGGCCGCCGAGCCCGACAAACGCCCCGGCCGTACCGCTTTCCAGCGCGACCGCGCCCGGGTGCTGCACTCCTCGGCGCTGCGCCGCCTCGCGGGCAAGACGCAGGTCGTCACCCCCGGCACGCGCAGCCACGCCTGGGACGCCAGCCCCCGCACCCGGCTGACGCACTCGCTGGAGTGCGCCCAGGTGGGGCGGGAGCTGGGCGCGGCGCTCGGCTGCGACCCCGATCTCGTGGAGGCGGCGTGCCTCGCGCACGACATGGGGCACCCGCCGTTCGGCCACAACGGCGAGCAGGCGCTGAACGAGTTCGCCCGGGACTGCGGCGGTTTCGAGGGCAACGCCCAGTCGCTGCGGCTGCTCACCCGTATCGAGCCCAAGCGTTTCGTGCACTCACCGCTGACCGGCGAGCCGGTCAGCGTCGGTCTGAACCTGACCCGCGCCACCCTTGACGCGGCCACCAAGTACCCCTGGCCGCGCGGCGGGCACCCCACCGAGCCGGGCTCGGGGAAGTTCGGGGTGTACGAGGACGACCTGCCGGTCTTCGAGTGGGCCCGTCTCGGGGCCCCGGCGTACCGCAAGTGCCTCGAGGCCCAGGTGATGGACTGGTCCGACGACGTCGCGTATTCCGTGCACGACTTCGAGGACGGGCTGCACGCCGGCCACGTCGACCCCAACTGCCTGTTCTCCGAGACCGAGCGCGCCGCGATCTGGTCCGTGGCCATCGGCCGTTACGTGCCTGACGACACAGAACCGCAGGAGCTGTCCGAGGCGCTCGACCGGCTCGTCGACCAGCCGTGGTGGCCGCACCACTACGACGGTTCCGCGGTCGCCCAGGCCCGGCTGAAGGACGCCACGAGCCAGCTCATCGGTCGGTTCGCGCTCGCCGCCGAGGCCGCGACCCGCCAGGCGTACGGGGAGGGCGGGCTCACGCGTTACGCGGCGGAGCTCGTCGTCCCGCGCGCCACGCGCAACGAGTGCGCGGTGCTGAAGGCCGTCGCGGACCGCTATGTGATGCAGCGCGCCGAGCAGGAGGCGCTCCGCGCCGACCAGCGCATCGTGCTCGCGGAGCTGGCACAGGCGCTCACCGCTCGCGCGCCGGAGCCGTTCGAGCCGCAGTTCCGCGCCATGTTCGAGGCCGCGGCGGACGACCGGGCCCGCAAGCGGGTGATCGTCGACCAGATCGCGAACCTCACGGACGCGTCGGCCCGTACCCTGCACGCGCGTCTCACAAGACGCCGTTGACGGGCGCCGACTGCCGCGCCCGTCACGGCGGGCGCCGCCGAGCACCGCACACCCGTAGCGCAGTGTCGGGTTCGTCCTGTTTGACACGCCGGAGGGCCACTCCCCCTTCCGCCATAACGCTCCGTGCGGGACGCTCGCTGAAGGCTGCGCTGCGGAGAAGCAACGAGGAGGCATCACGTGGTCGACGCACATCGGACATTCGTCATCGTCGGTGGTGGGCTGGCGGGGGCCAAGGCCGCCGAGACCCTCCGTGCCGAAGGATTCACCGGGCGAGTGATCCTCATCGGCGACGAACGCGAGCACCCCTACGAACGTCCGCCCCTGTCCAAGGCGTATCTGACCGGCAAGGACGAACGTGACAGCGCCTTCGTCCACGAGCCCGGCTGGTACGCCCAGGCGGACATCGAGCTGCACCTGGGACAGACGGTCGTGTCCATCGACCGCGAGAGCCGGTCGGTGCGCCTCGGCGACGGCGCCGTCCTCCACTACGACAAGCTGCTGCTGGCCACCGGCGCCGAGCCCCGCAGGCTGGACGTCCCGGGCACCGGCCTGGCCGGCGTCCATCATCTGCGCCGCCTCGCCCACGCCGACCGGTTGCGCCACGTGCTGGCCGCCCTCGGCCGCGACAACGGTCACCTGGTCATCGCGGGGGGCGGCTGGATCGGTCTGGAGGTCGCGGCCGCGGCCCGCGGCTACGGCGCGGAGGTGACCGTCATCGAGGCCGAGGCCACTCCGCTCCACCAGGCCATCGGCCCGGAGCTCGGCCAGTTCTTCGCCGAGCTGCACAGCGAGCACGGCGTCCGCTTCCACTTCGGCGCGCGTCTCACCGAGATCACCGGTCAGGACGGCATGGTGCTGGCGGCCCGCACCGACGACGGCGAGGAGCACCCGGCCCACGAGGTCCTGGCCGCGATCGGCGCCGCCCCGCGCACCGCCCTCGCCGACGCGGCGGGTCTCGACCTCGCCGACCGGGAGTACGGCGGCGGTATCGCGGTGGACGTGAGCCTGCGCACCAGTGACCCGGACATCCACGCCGCGGGTGACGTCGCCGCAGTGTTCCACCCGCTGTTCGGGGTCCCGCTGCGTGTGGAGCACTGGGCGAACGCCCTGAACGGCGGCCCGGCCGCCGCACGCGCCATGCTCGGTCAGGACGTCACCTACGACCGCGTCCCCTACTTCTTCTCCGACCAGTACGACCTGGGCATGGAGTACTCGGGCTGGGCACCGCCCGGCTCGTACGACCAGGTGGTGCTCCGCGGCGACGTGGGCAAACGGGAGTTCATCGCCTTCTGGCTGCGGGAACGCCGGGTGCTGGCCGGGATGAACGTCAACGTGTGGGACGTCACCGGGCCGATCCAGCAGCTGATCCGGTCCAGGACGGAGGTGGATCCGCAGGCCCTCGGCGATCCGACCGTGCCCCTCGCCGACCTCGCCGACCTCGCCGGCCCCGGGGACGCCGGCTGACCGGAGTGTCGCAGCGCCACCGTAGAATTCACGCGTGGCAGGCAGGATCAACGATGACGACGTGAAGGCGGTCCGGGACGCGGTCCCGATCGACGCCGTCGTTTCCGAGTACCTCCAGCTGCGCAGCGCC
Organism: Streptomyces sp. NPDC048389; assembly: GCF_040706335.1. Lineage (NCBI taxonomy): Bacteria > Bacillati > Actinomycetota > Actinomycetes > Kitasatosporales > Streptomycetaceae > Streptomyces > Streptomyces sp. NPDC048389. Next base: position 122,828 of record NZ_JBEZKP010000007.1, read on the forward strand.
GGCGGCGGGAACCTCAAGGGCCTGTGCCCGTTCCACGACGAGAAGTCCCCTTCCTTCCAGGTCAGCCCCAGCAAGGGGCTCTTCCACTGCTTCGGCTGCCAGGAAGGCGGCGACACGATCGCCTTCGTGATGAAGATCGACCATCTCTCGTTCTCGGAGACGGTCGAGCGCCTCGCCGCCCAGGCGGGCATCACCCTGCGCTACGAGGAGGGCGGGTACAACCCCAGCCATCAGCGCGGCGAGCGGATCAGGCTGGTCGAGGCCCACAAGATCGCCGCCCGGTTCTACGTGGAGCAACTGGACGGCCCCGAGGCGGAGATCGGCCGGAAGTTCCTCGCGGAGCGCGGCTTCGACCAGGCCGCCGCCCAGCACTTCGGCGTGGGGTACAGCCCGGCCGGCTGGGACCATCTCACCCGCTATCTGCGCGGCAAGGGCTTCAGCGACAAGGAGCTGACCCTCTCCGGCCTCTCCCAGGAGGGCCGCCGCGGCCCCATCGACCGCTTCCGCGGCAGGCTGATGTGGCCCATCCGGGACATCACCGGCGAGGTGGTCGGCTTCGGTGCCCGCAAGCTCCGCGACGACGACAACGGCCCGAAGTACCTGAACACGCCCGAGACGGCGATCTACAAGAAGTCGCAGGTGCTGTACGGGATCGACCTGGCCAAGAAGGAGATCGCCCGCACCAGCACGGCGGTCGTCGTCGAGGGCTACACCGACGTCATGGCCTGCCATCTCGCGGGCGTCACCACCGCCATCGCCACCTGCGGCACGTCCTTCGGCGGCGACCACATCAAGATCCTCCGCCGGCTGCTGATGGACCACGCCACCGCCGAGGTGATCTTCACCTTCGACGGCGACGCGGCGGGTCAGAAGGCGGCGCTGCGCGCTTTCGAGGACGACCAGAAGTTCGCGGCGGAGACGTCGATCGCGATCACCCCGGGCGGTATGGACCCGTGCGAGCTGCGGCTCGCGGAGGGTGACGAGTCGGTGCAGAAGCTCGTCGAGACGCGTACGCCCCTCTTCGAGTTCGCGATCCGGCAGATGGTGAGCCGGCACAACCTGGAGACGCCGGCCGGCCGAGCCGCCGCTCTCGACGAGGCGGCCCCGATCGTCGCGGGCATCAAGAACATCGCCATCCAGCACGAGTCGGCCGTGCAACTGGCCGGCATCCTCGGCATCCTCGACACCCAGTTCGTCGTCAAGCGGGTCGCCCAGCTGGCCCGTTGGGCCCGCGACCGGGGATCCGACCGCGGCGGCCGTGCGGGCGGCCCCGCCAGGGCGCCGCACCCGGCGCCTGCCGCGTCTGCCCCGGCCGCGCCGTCGGGCCCGGCACTCAATCTGCGCAGCCCCGCCCACCGCACCGAGCGCGAACTGCTCAAGCTGGCCCTCCAGCACCCCGAACTGGTCTCGCCGGCCTTCGACGCGTACGGCGTCGACGAGTTCACGGCCCCTCCGTACGCCGCCGTGCACCGGACCATCGAGGAGGCGGGCGGCGCCGAGCAGGGCACCCGGGACACCTCCGGCTATCTGGCCCGCGTCCGCGACGTCGCCCCCGACGACACGGTCCGCGCGCTGGTCACCGAGCTCGCCGTGGAAGCGGTGCACGCCCGCACGGTCGACGAGGTGTACGCGGGCATGCAGCTCGTCCAGGTCCGCCTGCGCGCCGTCGACCGCCGTATCCGCGAGGTCCAGGGCACGATGGCCCGCCTGGGCGCCGGCGGCGACCCGGAGCGGTACGCGGCGGTCGCGAACGAACTGTGGGTGCTCCAGCAGTACGCCCAGTCCCTGCGCGATCGGGGCGCGGCGGCGCTGTAGCCCGCGTCAGCGGGCGAACGTCGGTGCGAGCGCCGCCGGCAGTCGCCGTACATACAGCTGCTCGTCACCGGCGAACCGCGGGTGGTCCGCGGCGAAGTGGTCCCACTCCACATCCCGGAGCGCCTCCTCGGCGTCCGCGAAGCCGACCTCCTCCCGCGGCGGGTACGGCCACTCGCCGGCGAGCCGGAACACCTCGTGGAGCAGCTCGTACCGCAGCGGGTGGCGCTCCGCGAGCAGGGCGGCGTCGCAGAGGTCCTTGCCCTGCGGGTAGCAATCGGTGAGCAGCCACTGGACGATCTTCACCCGCACCGGATCGAAACCGTCCGCCCGTAGCCGCGCCACCAGCGCCTGGCGGCGGCCCGTTGCCCGGCGAATCCGTCCCGGCCCCTCGACGTCGGCATCGGCTGCCGGACCATCCGCCCCCGGGCCGGCTCGATGTGCGTCACCTTCAGCCCGCGGCCCGTGCCCAGGCGTCGCACCGGTCGCGGCCGGCCACGTCGGCGCAGCGCACGGTCACATGGGTCTCGTACTCGCATCTCTCACGCACCGGCAGAGCCTCCCAGACGCGTGCACGAAAGGCACCCGAGTAACCGGCCGGTCACGCACGGGTCGCAAAAAGTCGTCGCACGCCCCTCGTGGCGGCAATGTGTCGTACCCCACACTGGGGTGCGGTGCGTAGGGCCCCCCGACCGGCAGCGATCACCTGGAGGTCGCCCCGTGCAGACCCAGACCCTGTCCGAGACCCAAACCGGCGCCGTCGCCACGGCCGTCGCGACCGCGGTCGAGCAGACGCCCGCGCAGGGCCTGCCCATGGGGCACCCCGACGCCCTGCCGGCGAACCTGGTCGAGGAAGCCGTGGAGCCCGAACCTCCCGAGCCGCCGCGGGGCACGGGGCGGAACACCGACAGCGGGCCGTCCTCGGACCTCTTCCGCCAGTATCTGCGGGAGATCGGCCGTATCTCCCTGCTCTCCGCGGCGGAGGAGGTGGAACTCGCCCGGCGCGTCGAGGCGGGGCTCTTCGCGGAGGAGAAGCTCGCGAGCACCATCGACCCCGACTCGCAGCTGGCCGTCGACCTCGACCGGCTGGTCGTCATGGGACGGATGGCCAAGCGGCGCCTGATCGAGGCGAACCTGCGGCTCGTCGTGTCCGTCGCCAAGCGGTACGTCGGCCGTGGACTGACCATGCTGGACCTGGTCCAGGAGGGAAACCTCGGCCTGATCAGAGCGGTCGAGAAGTTCGACTACGCCCGGGGCTACAAGTTCTCGACGTACGCGACGTGGTGGATCCGCCAGGCCATGTCCCGTGCCCTCGCGGACCAGGCCCGCACCATCCGGGTGCCCGTGCACGTCGTCGAACTGATCAACCGGGTGATACGGGTCCAGCGCCGCATGCTCCAGGAACGCGGTTACGAACCCACCCCCGAGGAGGTCGCGGCCCACCTGGAACTGACCCCGGAACGGGTCGGCGAAGTGCTGCGGCTGGCCCAGGAGCCGGTGTCCCTGCATGCCCCGGTGGGAGAGGAGGACGACGTCGCCCTCGGCGACCTCATCGAGGACGGCGACGCGGCGTCGCCCGTCGAGTCCGCCGCGTTCCTACTGCTGCGCGAGCACCTGGACGCGGTGCTGTCCACGCTCGGCGAGCGCGAACGCAAGGTGGTCCAGCTGCGCTACGGCCTCGACGACGGGCGGCCACGCACGCTGGAGGAGATCGGCCGGCTCTTCGGTGTGACGCGTGAACGCATCCGCCAGATCGAGTCGAAGACGCTCAACAAGCTCCGCGACCACGCGTTCGCGGACCAACTCCGCGGCTACCTGGACTGACCGGCCCCGGGCGGGTCGCGCTCGCCGCGGGCTTGTCCCCTCCCCCTGCGGCCCGGCGGCCAAGGGGCCCACCTTCCCGCAGTACCGATATGCGGCTCCGCCGCGCGAGGACTCCGCGCGGAGCCCGTACCGCGCTCCGCGCGGTGTCCGCAATCGCCGGGCGCCTGGATCGCTCCGCGGAGTCAGGCTCCCCGGGAGCACTTCCCACGGCCGCAAGGCCGTAAGAGGAGTTCGAGGCGCGGGGGCCCGGCGAGGGTGGCCGCCGGGCCGCCGGGCCGAGGGGGAGAAGCCCCCGGTCACGGGAAGGTGGGCCCCCGAGGCCGCCGGGCCGCAGGGCCGTAGGGGGAGCGTGGAAGAGACGGCCCATCAGGGGTCCGGGCCCGGGGCCGGGCGTCACTCCACCTCGACCACAGCCTGCGCGAACTGCGCCGAGTACAGTCGCGCATACGCACCCGCCGCCGCCAACAGCTCCTCATGCGTGCCCTGTTCGACGATCGACCCGTTCTCCATCACCAGGATCACGTCCGCGTCCCGGATCGTCGAGAGCCGGTGTGCGATCACGAAGCTCGTACGGCCGTGTGCGAGCCGCGCCATCGCCTTCTGGATCAGCACCTCCGTGCGGGTGTCGACCGAGCTCGTCGCCTCGTCCAGTACCAGGATCACCGGGTCGGACAGGAACGCCCGCGCGATCGTGATCAGCTGCTTCTCGCCCGCGCTGACGCCCGCGCCCTCGTCGTCGATCACGGTGTCGTAGCCGTCGGGCAGGGTGCGGATGAAACGGTCCGCGTGCGCGGCCCGCGCCGCCTCCTCGATCTCCTCGCGGGACACGTCCTGCGACGCGCCGTACGCTATGTTCTCCGCGATCGTGCCGCCGAAGAGCCAGGTGTCCTGCAGCACCATGCCGATGCCGGAGCGCAGGTCCTCGCGGGACATCTTCGCGATATCGACCCCGTCGAGCGCGATCCGCCCCCCGGTCACCTCGTAGAACCGCATCAGCAGATTGACCAGCGTGGTCTTGCCCGCGCCGGTCGGGCCGACGATGGCCACGGTGTGGCCCGGTTCCACGGTCAGCGACAGGTCCTCGATGAGCGGCTTGTCCGGCTCGTACCGGAAGGAGACCCGCTCCAGCGACACCCGCCCCCGCGGCCGCTCGAGCCGCTCCGCCGATGGCGCGTCCGCCTCCTGCTCCTCCGCGTCGAGGAGCTCGAAGATCCGCTCCGCCGAGGCGACACCCGACTGCACCAGGTTCGCCATCGACGCGACCTGCGTCAGCGGCATCGAGAACTGCCGGGAGTACTGGATGAACGCCTGCACGTCACCGATCGACAGCGAACCGGACGCGACCCGCAGTCCGCCGACGACCGCCACCAGCACATAGTTCAGGTTGGAGATGAAGAACATCAGCGGCTGCATCATGCCGCTGTTGAACTGGGCCCTGAATCCGGCCTCGTACAGCGTCTCGTTCTGCTCCGCGAACGCCTTCGCCGACTCCTCCTGGCGGCCGAAGACCTTCACCAGCGAATGCCCCGTGTACATCTCCTCGATGTGCGCGTTGAGCGTGCCCGTCGACTTCCACTGCGCCACGAACTGCGGCTGCGACCGCTTGCCGACCTTGGCCGCCACGAACACCGACACCGGTACCGTCACCAGCGCGACGAGCGCCAGCAGCGGCGAGATCCAGAACATCATCGCCAGCACGCCGACGATGGTCAGCAGCGAGTTGATCATCTGCCCCATCGTCTGCTGCAAGGTCTGCGAGATGTTGTCGATGTCGTTCGTCGCGCGGCTCAGCACCTCGCCGCGCTTCGCCTTGTCGAAGTACGACAGCGGCAGCCGCTCCAGCTTGGCCTGCACCTCCTCGCGCATCCGGTACACGCTTCGGTTGATCACCACGATCGACAGGCGTGTCGCCACCAGCATCGTCAGCCCCGCCGCCACGTACACGGCCAGCGCCAGCAGCAGGACGTCGCCCACGGCGCCGAAGTCGATGCCCCGGCCGGGGACGAAATCCACGCCGGAGAGCATGTCGGCCAGACCGTCGTCGCCGTCCTGCCGCAGGCCCTCCACGGCCTGCTCCTTGGAGATTCCGTCCGGCATCCGCCGACCCGTGATCCCCGCGAAGACCAGGTCGGTCGCCCGGCCGAGGATCTTCGGGCCGACCACCGCGAAGGCCACACTCAGCACACCGGCGGCCAGCATCACCCACAGCGTCGCCCGCTCCGGCGCGAGCTGCCGCAGCAGCCGTCTGCCCGAGCCCTTGAAGTCCATCGACCGTTCGACGGGCCCCGTCATCATGCGTCCACCCGGTCCGCTCATGCGGCCTCAGCCTCCGTCAGCTGCGAGAGCACGATCTCCCGGTACGTCTCATTGCTCTGCATCAGTTCGTGATGGCTGCCCGCCCCCGCGATTCTTCCCTCGTCGAGGACCACGATCCGGTCCGCGTCGCGGATGGTCGACACGCGCTGGGCGACGATGACCACGGTCGCCTCGGCGGTCTCGCGGGCCAGTGCCTCGCGCAGCGCCGCGTCCGTGGCGTAGTCGAGTGCGGAGAAGGAGTCGTCGAACAGATAGACCTCCGGCCGGCGCACCAGGGTCCTCGCGATGGCGAGCCGCTGGCGCTGCCCGCCGGAGACATTGGTGCCGCCCTGGGCGATGGGGGCGTTCAGCCCGCCCTCCAGTCCGCGGACGAAATCGGCCGCCTGCGCCACCTCCAACGCCTGCCACAGTTCGTCCTCGCCGGCGTCGGGCTTCCCGTAGCGCAGATTGGTCGCCACCGTCCCGGAGAAGAGGTACGGCTTCTGCGGTACTAGGCTCACGGTCCTCGCCATCAGCGCCGGGTCCAGGTCACGCACGTCCACCCCGTCGACGAGGACCTCACCGCTCGTGACGTCGAAGAGCCGGGGCACCAGGCCGAGCAGTGTCGACTTGCCGCTGCCCGTCGAGCCGATGATCGCGGTCGTCTCACCCGGGCGCGCCACCAGGTCGATGCCGCGCAGCACCGGCTCCTCGGCACCCGGGTAGCCGAAGTCGACGCCCCGCACCTCAAGATGCCCCCGACTGCGCAGCTCCCTCACGGGAGCGAGCGGCGGCACCACGCTCGAGTCGGTGTCAAGGACCTCCTGGATACGCTCGGCGCACACTTCGGCGCGCGGCACCATCATGAACATGAAGGTGGCCATCATCACGGCCATCACGATCTGCATCAGATAGGCGAGGAAAGCGGTGAGCGCACCGATCTGTATGGCACCGCTGTCGATGCGGTGAGCCCCGAACCAGACGACGGCGACGGACGAGACGTTGACCACCGTCATCACGGTCGGGAACATCAGCGCCATCAGCCGGCCGGTGGACAGCGACACGTCCGTCAGCTCTTGGTTCGCCCCGCGGAAGCGCTCCTTCTCGTACTCGTCCCGTACGAAGGCCCGGATCACGCGGTTGCCGGTGATCTGCTCGCGCAGCACGCGGTTCACCGTGTCGAGCCGCTCCTGCATGGTGCGGAACAGCGGCCGCATCCTCCCCACGATCAGCGAGACGCAGATGCCGAGCACCGGCACGACGGCCAGCAGCACCGCCGACAGCGGCACGTCCTGGCCGAGCGCCATGACGATGCCGCCGACGCACATGATCGGCGCCGACACCATCAGTGTGAACGCCATCAGCACCAGCATCTGGACCTGCTGGACGTCGTTGGTCGTGCGGGTGATGAGCGACGGAGCCCCGAACTGGCCGACCTCGCGGGCGGAGAAGCTCTGCACCCGGTCGAAGACGTCGGCCCTCACATCGCGGCCGAGCGCAGCCGCCGTCCGCGCGCCGTAGAACACCGCTCCGATGTTGCAGAGCACCTGGACGACGCTGACGCCGATCATCAGGGCGCCCAGGGCCAGGATGTACCCCGTGTCGCCCTTCACGACACCGTTGTCGATGATGTCCGCGTTGAGGGTGGGCAGATAGAGGGTGGCGCTGGTCTGCAGCAGTTGCAGCGCCACCAGGAGGCCAATCGGTTTCTTGTACGGACCGAGGTGGATCCGCAGTAGTCGTATCAGCACGCGCTGTCTCTCGGGCTCGGCAAGATCGGGGGTCACCCCATCTTCCGACACCGGGTCGGGAAAACCAGAAGGGTTTTCCCCAAGCAGCGGTCAAGAACAGCTTGTACGACTTTTCGGACCTCACGGCCCGGTCGTGAACGCCCCCGGATGGATCTCGTCCCGCGTCGCGCCGTACTGCTGACGCACCGCCTGACCGATCGCCAGCTCCTCACCCGGCTCGAACACCTGCCCCGCCGCTTCCTGCCAGGCCGGCGGTGCCTGCGGAGACAGCGTGCCCTGCGCGGCGCCCAGCGCCCAGGCGGCCTGCCGGGCCGCCCCGAGCGCCGCGTAGTCCGCCGACTGCGGCACGACCACCTGCGCCCCGAAGATCGCCGGCGCCAGCGCCTGTACCGCCGGCAGGTCGGCGGCCGCGCCGAGCAGGAACACCCGGCGCACCTCCACGCCACGCCCGCGAAGCACGTCCATCGCGTCCGTGAGCGAGCAGAGCATGCCCTCGAACGAGGCCCGCGCCAGGTGTTCCGGCTTCATGGACTCGCGCCGCAGACCGGTGAGCGTTCCCGCGGTGTGCGGCAGCTGCGGGGTCCGTTCGCCCTCCAGGTACGGCAGCAGCACCAGTCCGGACGCACCGGGCGTCGACTTCATCGCCAGGGCCGAGAGCTCCTGGAGATCGGCGACGCCCAGCATCTCGGCACTGCCGCGCAGTGCTCGGACGGCGTTGAGCGTGTGCACGACCGGCAGGTGCATCCCGGTCGCGTCGGCGAACGAAGTGATCATCCCGCTCGGATCGGGCAGCGCCTCGTGGTGCACGGCCATGACGGAGCCCGACGCCCCCAGTGACACCACCGCGTCCCCGACGCCCACGCCGAGACCGAAGGCCGCCGCCATGGTCTCGCCGGTGCCCGCGGAGATCAGCAGCCCTTCGGGGGTGGTGCCCGCGGCTTCCGCCGGACCGAGCACATCGGGCAGCGCGCAGGGCTGCCCGAGCGCCAGCTGCACGAGGTCCGTGCGGTAGGCCCCGGTGTCCGCCGACCAGTAGCCGGTACCGGACGCGCCGCCGCGGTCCGTGGTCTTACGGGCGGGTCGCCCCAGCAGCTGCCACACCAGCCAGTCGTGCGGCTGCATCACCGCGGCGACCCGGCGGGCCGCTTCCGGTTCGGCGCGGGCGAGCCACCGGAGCTTCGCCACCGGCTGCCCCGACTGCGGTACGGAACCGACGGCCTCCGCCCATGCCTGCCGGCCGCCCAGCGCGTCGATGAGATCGGCGGCGGCGACCTGCGCACGTCTGTCGTTGCCGAGCAGGGCGGGCCGTACCAGAGCGTTCTGCGCGTCCAGCGTGATCAGGCCGTGCTGCTGGGCGGACACGCCGATGGCCTGCACGCCCTCCAGCAGACCGCCGGTGGCGGCCTCGCCGAGGGAGAGCAGCCATGCCTGCGGATCGATCTCGGTGGCCTTGGGTTCGACGGGGTGCGGCGCATACCCCTGGCGCAGTACCGCTCCCGTGTCCGTGTCGCAGACGACGATGCGCGTGAACCCAGACGAACTGTCCAACCCGGCGACTATCCCCATGCCCGGAATTCTGCCGTACGCGGGCGATGGGTGACGTCCCGCGTGCCGAGCCCGGGACCGCCCGCCTCAGGTGTTGGTGGTCCCCCAGTCGTCCTCGGTCCCCGCGCCGCGCTCCCGGAGCGCCCGCACCCGGCCGGCCACGGACTCGGGCACGCGGTCGCCGACCTTGTCGCTGACCGCGTGGTACGCCTTGCCTGCCGCCTCGCGGCCGTTGTGGGCGGCGGATTCGGCCGCGTTGCGGACGGCCGGGTTCTGCGAGATCTGACGCGCGGACTTCTTGAGCTGTTCGTAGCGCTCGCGCCCGGCCCGTGTTCCGAGCACGAAGCCGATGGCCAGTCCGGCGACGAAGGTGAGCTTGTACCGCATGGGTGACACCCTTTCGTTGCGTCGGTGCTGCACGCCTACCCGTCGGGAGCTGTGATCACCCGGCACCGATACCGATTGGCGGAGCACCCCCCTGCTTGCGCTAATGTATGTGTCGCAGCGAGCGCACGCCCCCTGGGACGCCCCCGGTAGGTACGTTCGGTGCACACGCAGCAATCCCCTGTAGCTCAATTGGCAGAGCAGCCGGCTGTTAACCGGCAGGTTACTGGTTCGAGTCCAGTCGGGGGAGCGCGGTCCCCTGTAGCTCAATTGGCAGAGCATTCGGCTGTTAACCGGAGGGTTGCTGGTTCGAGTCCAGCCGGGGGAGCAGTGCGGAAGAGGGTCCCTCGGGGCCCTCTTTCTCGTACCCGGTTCGTGTGACTTTCATGTGTTCTGCGCTATACCCGGAACCGTGCAGACGGCAGTGCAGTCCTCATGGTCGGATGTGGTCGGCCATGCGGAGCAGGAGATCGTATGACCGGCTATGCTGCGGCAGACGGCGCGCACAAATGTGCGCGACGCGCCGTTAGGGGCGGTAGCTCAGCCGGTTAGAGCAGCGGACTCATAATCCGTCGGCCGTGGGTTCGAGTCCCACCCGCCCCACCACGACACGCCGCAGGTTCACCCGTTTGACCTGGGCATACAGGTAGGCCCCCGCTTTGGTGGGGGCCTTTCTTTTTGCTCCAAGATCGTTAGCTCGCCCAATGCTCGCCCGAAGCGTCGGAGGGGTTCATTGGCCCTTCCTCGAACGGCGGGTTCGCACACGGTCGGGATTCAGCGGGGCGGAGGCTTCTGGAGCGGGTGGCTCGCGGGAGCATGTGGCCCCCTGTGCCGTACGCCACGCATGGGGGATGTTCGGCCCATCGGCTGGCGTAGGCCGGGGCGGTCGCGACACCTGGGGGCCGGGATGGAAGAGGGGCCCCGGTCGGCGTTCGGGGCCCCTCAGTTTGATCTATGGCAGCCGAGCTGGGCTGTCCCTAATGGGGGTGGGGCGTGTGCTTCCACGGTCATCACGTCCCGGGGGTCGGTTAGCCGGCGGCGAGGCAGAGGCCGAGCTTAGGCAAACCGAGGACGCAGAGGTTGGCGTCGGTGGACGGTAGCGGGGGAGAGGGTTTCGGGGTGGGGGCGGCGGTGATCGGGGGCTGTGATGGAGTCGGGGTTGTGGTGCCCGGAAGGTCCGGCGCCGGCGTGTGGCCTGGCGCCGGTGTCACGCGCGGGGCCGGCGTCGTGCTCGGCGCCGAGGTGCTCGCGCTCGTGCTGTCGCTGCCCCGCCTGGTGCCGTCATTCGCCAGCCTTTCCTCCTGGAGGAGGGGCAAAGCGCCGGCCTCGTTGTGGGTCGCGGTGTGGCGAGCCGCGTTGCTCGCCTCAATCTCGACGACTGCGGCCCCTTCACGCTCACCCGGCTCCTTGCTCCCGCCGGGGCTGATTTCCGTCGCGGTCGTGCGCGGCCTCTGGGCGGTGGTCGCACCTGAACTGTCTCCGGAGGCCACTACGAGGACGGCTACGGCGGTACCCGCTACGGCAACGGTCGTAGCTGCCGCTGTTGCAGTGAGACGTCGGTGGTCGTTCCAGGCGGAGTGGCACCGGTCGCCGATGGATGCGAGGGCGGAGGCCACCCCTCCTCCGCAGAGGAGGGTGAGGTGGCCCTTTCGGCGCACGCAACCCTCTTCCTGACCCTCGCCGTCCACGTCGACCGTGGGGTCAAGGTGAGCCTGTGTCAGGGCGGCGATCTTCTGCGCGGTGAGTTCGGCACGCAGTTCGTTGATGAGCTTGGTGTGTTTCATGTGGGACCGGTAAAGGAGGTAGATCGCGAAGACCGCAGCCCCGAGAACTCCGGCTATCAACACATCTGTCACATGCGCCCCCTAAGTTCAGGTTCTACCTGTCCAGGGGAAGCATCATGTACCTGTCACCGGCATATTTCCACCAAGCGGAACAACAGGTGAACTCACCGTAACGATCCTGTGACATCTGTCAACTAGCGCGACGGCCCTGACCGTTCGTTCGGTCGGTCGAACGGGGGAACTCTCCGCGACCGATGCGACGCAGTACCTCGTCCTGCGCCTCCGGCGGAAGGGTGGCCAAGAGGGTGGCGATGGCGTCGATGGTCGGGTCGCTCGCGTAACTGCTCGTCGCCGCCGACGGCTTGCGCATCTTCGCGAGCTCCTGAGCGGCATCCTCGCGGCCGGCCTCGGTGAGCTCCTCGGCGCTCACGCCAACGACTTGGGCCATTCGGGCAAGCGTCTCGGCCGGAGCTCGGACGGGGACGAAGGCGCCGCTGACCGACTGGTAGCCGCTGACGATCTGGCGCCAGCGTGCATCGCTCAGGCCCGCTTGGCTGGCTGCCTTGCGAGCGGACATGCGGGTTCTCTTGAGCGCCTCTGCGATGAGCGCGGCCTCAAGCGGTGGGGCAGGTCGCGAACTCGAATTCATGCGGGCAGCTTCGCACGACTACGCGCTAGTGCGCTACTTCCCCCCAGGTGCATGGCGCATTTGTGCCCCAGGAGCGCGTAATTCCGCGCGGAGCGCGCACTACCGCGCACATCGCGTAACTGCGCGCCCTACGCACTTTCCTCAGTAGTTCCTTGCACTACGCGCTACTACGCGCTAGCGTCTAGATCATGAACGACCCGCGCAAGCGGCGCCGTAAGGGCGCCCCTTTCCACCATGAGCCGGAGGCCGTGACGTACGCCCGTGAAAAGGCGGGCCTCACGAAGCGGGCCCTGGCTCTCGCGTGCGGAATCAGCGAGCAGCTCATGGGCGACATCGAGGCGGGCCGGCGCAACGCCACCCCCGAAAACCTGCTCAAGTTCGCGTCCGCGCTCAACTGCCCCGTGGTCGTCCTGGAGGCGAAGCGCGTATGTGCCCCCAGCGTGGTGGCCAGTGAGGGTGATGAGGGGGGTGAGGCCCCCAACTCCGCGCCGAACATGGCGACTTCTGATTCCCCGTCCGGGGATTCTCGCGCCGCGTAAGAGCGGCGGACGGGGCCGACCGGACCGTGCCGGGTCCGACCAGCCCCGCCAACCCAGTCACCTCAACCCCAGTGAATCGAGGGACCGTGACCGCACACTCTAATCCCCAGGCCAGTGCCGCTACCGCACTGAGTCAGCTCCTTACGGAGCACCCCAGCGTCGACGGATTGACGTGGACGATCAGCACGCTCGGAGTCCTCCAGGGCGAGCTGCACGCCACCGAGGGCGACGGCCAGATCGTGGACGACTGCGCGCGCATCCTCGGCGGCACCGCCGCCCACACCACCCTCACCCGCGACGGTGACCGACTCGGCCTGGCCCAGCTCACCACCACCTGGCGCGACGTGCCGGTGCTCGTGTGGTCGAGCTACCCCGAGGCTCCGGCCGGGGGTGCCCTGTGAGCACCCTCCTCCTGGCCGCCATGGTCGCGTGCTTCGTCCTGCTGGTGGCCGCCGTGATCGCTCACCGCGCCTCCACCGCCGCCCCGGAGACGGAGCACACGGCGGAGGACTGCCGGCACTGCGCCGCGCTGCGCCACCCGTCCCAGCTCCCCGCCCGCACTGCCCTGTCCACCATCCCGTGTTCGAGGGAGGGCCAGTGATGCGCGGATCAACGCACCGAGCCGCGACCGACCACGCCGCCGTGGCCGCCGCTGCGCGCGCCGAGCGCGGTACGTGGATGCTCGCCGGCCTCTACCCCAGCAGCATGACCGCCAAGAGCGTCGCCAAGCACATCGCGCGGGGCAGCGAGAAGTACCCGGCCTATCTGCCCGGGGGGTTCGAGGCGTACGCCGCCCGGTCCGGCGAAGACGAGGCCCTGTGGATCCGGTACGTCGCCGGCGACCCGCCCGTACCGCCCCTGCCGGACCGCATGACGGTCCGCGTGTGCGACCGGGGCGACGGCCGGGCGTACGTGGGGGTGTTCATCGTCACCGTGACGATCTCCACCCTGTGCCCCGTCTGCGGCGGGCCCCGGGGCTGGGACCGCGTCCGGCCGCACCGCTTCTGCGAGGACGGCGAGTGGCTGTCCGTCGATAAGTGGGACAACCCCTGCGGCCACCTGGACACCTACGCCGCCGTGCTGCGGGAGTCCCGGGAACGGCAGCTGCCCCCGCCCCCGCCGCTGATCGAACCGGTGCGGGACGACGAGGAGCTGTCCGAGCCGGTGGCCCTGATCGTCCAGGCCGCCGCCGAGCGGCGCGGGATGCACGCGGCACAGGCCGCGCTCCTGCTGGAGCAGCACGGGCACACCACGGACGCCGATGCCGTCCGCGCCGAGATCAAGGCGAGCCGCGGCCACATGTCGGCCAAGCAGGCCGCGACCTTCCTGCGCGACCGCGACCGGCGCGCGCTCCCCAACTCCACCGACAGCACGAGCACGAGGACCCACGCGTGACCATCACCACCACTGAGCGGACCGGGGCCCCGGCCCCGGCCGCCGGTCGGCCCGACGCGCCGACCGCCCGCCTGCTGCTCCCCACCGACGTCCCCCGGTCCGAGTGGCTGGCCGTCCGCCGCTCCGGGATCGGCGGCTCGGACGTGGCCGCGATCCTCGGCCTGGACAAGTACCGGGGCCCACGGCACGTGTTCGAGGCCAAGCACGGCCGGGACACCGAGGCCGACAACGAGGCGATGGAGTTCGGCCGGGAGCTGGAGGACGTCATCGCCCGGTCCTTCTCCCGCCGGGCGAACGTCCCGATCCTCACCCCGCCCGGCACCCTCGTCCACAACGAGCGCGCGTGGATGCTCGCCAACGTCGACCGCTACGCCCTGGACGAGACCGGCGCCGTGGTGGCCCCGGTCGAGTGCAAGAACAGGTCGGAGTACCAGGCCGACGACTGGGAGGAGGGCGTCCCCGACTCCCCGGCGATCCAGGCCCATTGGTACATGGCCGTGGGCGGCTGGGACTACGCCTGGGTCGCGGCCCTCATCGGCGGTAACCGGCTGCGCTACCACCGGCTGGAGCGTGACGAGGAGCTGATCGGCTACCTCACCGAGCACTGCGGCACCTGGTACCAGAAGCACGTCGTGGAGGGGTTCCCCCCGCCGGCCGATGGCCTGGAAGCCACGAAGGAGCTGCTGGGTCGCCTGTGGACCGCGAAGGCCGACGACATCGTGGACGTCGAGCTGGACCGCGCCCGTGCGCTGCGGAACCAGCGGGCCCGACTGCGCGAGCAGATCAAGGCCCTGGAGACGGAGCTGACCACCGTCGAGAACGAGATGCGGCTGGTGAACGAGGCCGCCGAGATCGCGAAGTGCGGCAACGCCGTGGCCTGGTCCTGGAAGCAGAACGGTTCGTTCAGCTCCAAGCGGTTCCGCGAGGCGCACCCGGAGTTGGCCGCCGAGCTCACGCGCATGGTCGAGGAGCTGGACACGGACCGGCTCAAGGCCGAACACCCCGACCTCTACACCGAGTTCCGTGCCCGCGTGCTGCGCGTGCCGTCGAAGGAGCTGTGACATGACGACCAGCCTCAAGGACCGCGTCAAGGCCGCCACCGAGCGCGGCACCGGGCCGGGTGGCCCGGCTCTGGCGGGGGAGCACGAGCGGACGCCGGATGGCCAGGGCGAGGACCAGGCCGCCGGTCACGAGCAGGACGCCACGGAGGGCGTCATGGAGTGGCTGCGCCGGTATGAGGACCACTTCAACGAGGCCCTGCCCTCCCACCTGGAGACCGGCCCGTTCTTCGCCGCCGTGCGCGCGGTCCTGCCGTCGCTGACCCGGTGCACCCCGGCGTCCAAGCTCCAGGCCCTGCTGACCTGTGCGCGGTTCGGCCTGATCCCGGACGGTCAGCAGGCCGTCATCACCGCGTCCGGGAACGTGGCCACGTTCATCCCGACCTACCGGGGTTACGTCGAGCTGATGTACCGGTCCGGCCGGGTGGAGTCGGTCCACGTGCTGATGATCCACGAGAACGAGGAGTGGAGCTACGAGCCCAGCGCGCCGTTCCCGCTGGACTTCACGCACAAGCCGCGGCCGGACCTCTCGAAGGCCGAGCGCGGGCGGCCCGTCCTTGCCTACGCGTTCTGCCGGATGACGGGTGGCGGCCGGTCTCAGGTGGTCCTGCTCAACCGGGAGGACGCCGAGGAGATCCGTGACGAGTACAGCGAGGCGTACCGGCGCGCGGAGGAGTCCGGGGCGCGTGACTCCTTCTGGCACCTCCGCTTCGACGACATGTGGTTGAAGTCGGCGATCCGGCGTCTGGAGAAGGTCGTGCCCACATCGGCGGACCTGCGCGCGCTCGGGGCCGCCGAGGACGCCGGCGACGCCGGACAACTCCAGATCCTCCACGCCCCGGACGCCGAGACGGCCGCGCTGGTCGCGGAGGCGGAGCGGGCGCACCGCGCCGCCGAGGCATCCCAGGACACCACCGCCCGGCCGCTGCCGGTCAAGGGCAAGCGGGGGCGGTCCAAGCCCAAGAAGAACCGGGGTGGGCGCCGGTGACACCGGCCCCCCTGCCCCACCCCGTGGGGACCCGTCACGGCCGCCTGGTCGTGACGGGCCCCCCGGGGCCCGGAGGCACCCCCTCTACACCTCGGAAGGATCGGCATGAGCTGGCACAGGAAGCCGTATTGCGGCTTCGATCTTGA
This sequence comes from Streptomyces sp. NPDC048389, assembly GCF_040706335.1. NCBI lineage: Bacteria > Bacillati > Actinomycetota > Actinomycetes > Kitasatosporales > Streptomycetaceae > Streptomyces > Streptomyces sp. NPDC048389. Next base: position 138,998 of record NZ_JBEZKP010000007.1, read on the forward strand.
GACTTCCGGGGTCGACCCGGAGACCGACCGCATCGTGACCGCCTCGGTCGTCCGCTACGGCGGCGGCCAGCCCACCACCGGACAATCGTGGCTGACTGACCCGGGCGTCGAGATCCCCGTCGGAGCGACCGCACTTCACGGCATCACGACGGAGTACGCCCGCTCTGCGGGCCGCCCGGCCCCTGAGGTCATCGCGGAGATCACCGACGCCCTGGCCGAGGCGGCAGACGCCGGCCTGCCCATCGTGGCCATGAACGCCCAGTTCGACCTGACCATGCTTGACCGCGAGGCGCGACGCCACGGCGTGACGCCCCTGTTCGACCGCGCGGTCCCGTGCGTCCTCGACCCGCGCGTCCTGGACAAGAAGGTCGACCGTTTCCGCAAGGGTGGCCGGACCCTGACCGACCTGTGCCGGCACTACGTGGTCTCGCTCGATGAGGCGCACACGGCGGAGGCCGACGCGGTCGCGGCCTGTGCGGTGACGTGGAAGCTCGCCAACCGGCACCGGTGGCTCACCCGCCTGGACCTGGGCGACCTCCACGAGCAACAAGTCCACTGGGCGCGCGAGCAGGCCGAAGGGCTCCGGGAGTACTTCGCCCGGACCGACGGCAAGCAGGAGTGGGCCTCCTCCGTACGGCTGGAATGGCCGCTCATCCCGGCCGCGCTGACGGAGGTGCGGTCATGAGCCGTATGTCCCGCCGCGCCGCGCGGCAGGTAGCTGCCGCCGAGGCCGCCACCCAGGCGTGCCAGGCCGAGAACGAGCGGCTCCGCGCCGAGAAGACCGCATTGAGCCGTGAGGCCGAGGCACTGCGCGTCCAGCTCCGCGAAACCTCCCGCCTGCTGTACCTCGCCGAGGGCGCCCGGCTCAGCCTGGACCGGCAGATCCGCGCTGAGCACCGCTCGCTGGACTACCTGTGCCGCGAGGCCGTCGACCGTGCCGGGACGCTCGCCCCGGTGCCGGCGAAAGGCGGTGCCTCCGGTGAGTGACCCCTACCTGATCGGCGTGAGCGTCACGGCGTGCAGTGCCGGGCTGGTGGCGGCGGCGGCGTACATCGTCGCCCCGCTCGTCCAGAGCTGGCGCCGCACCCGCCGCTTCGCCCTGGCCCTCCCTGCCAACGCCGAGGCCTGCGAGTTCCACCCCTGCCCCAACGAGCGCCGCACCCGGCCCCACGCCGTCCACGCCGACGGCTCCCGGAGCTGCTGGCACTGCGGGCACAACTCCCCTGGAGACCAGTGACCATGACCACCGAGACGTTCGGGCCGGAGTACGTCCGCCCGGCCGAGAAGGACTGTCCCAACTGCGACTGCTGTACGGCCCGTCTGTGCGAGAAGGGCGCGACGTCCATCCTGGAGTGCTTCGGCCACACCGCCACCGATGACACCCGGGAGACTGTCGCCGGCTGCCCTTGCTCGTCGGAGGAGACGAACGGCACGGCCGCGTGGCGGGCCGGCAAGATGCGCGCGACGATGCGGGCCGAACTCAAGCCGCTCCCGGTCGACGTGGAGGCGGCGCTGCGCTGCGTCGCGGCCGGCGAGTCGGTCGCCGAGCATGCCGAGCAGATGACTCCGCTGGGGCTGCTCCGCTACGTCGCGTTCGTCGACTCCCGCCCGGTCATCACCGAGCTCGGGGCCACGTACCTGGCGGCCCGGCGCGAGCCGAGGTTCACCACCCCTGTTGAGGTGGAGTTGGTCGACGTGACCGCCCGCACGGCGCGGGTGATCGTCGTCGGGTGGAGCCTGACGGAGCCGGCGACCGTGCTCCTGGACCAACTCATCAGTGCAACCGGCCTGAAGGCCGAGGAGCTGCCGGGCAAGTTCCTGGAGGCCAACGCCAACTGCTACACCGAGCACGCCGACGACCTGGTGCTGACGAACATCAGCCTCGCGCCGCCGCTGCCGTCGTCCTGGGCGGCCGGGGACATCCCCCTGGTCCAGGACGAGCAGGCCGCGGCCGACCAGCCGGTGGGGCGCGTGGACGGCGCCCCGTCGGGCGGTGAGGCCTGATGGAGACGGTTCCCCTCTTCGAAGTTGCCGCGCCGGCCCCGGCCCTTGTGGTCGAGGACGAGGCGCCCGAGTCGCCGGCGCCCGCGTTCGAGGTGGCTGTGCGCGGCCTGCCTGGGCCCCAGGGCAGTAAGCGGCACGTCGGCGGTGGTCGCATGATCGAGTCGTCCGCGAAGGTCAAGCCGTGGCGCGAGGCTGTGGTGTGGGCAGCGGTCGCGGCCCGGCAGAAGGTCACGGGCTTCACGAAGCTCGACGGGCCGCTCGCGGTCGACATGGTGTTCTGCTTCGACCGGCCGAAGGGACACATGGGAACGGGCCGGAACGCCGGCCTCGTGCGCCCGTCGGCGCCGCTGCGCCCGGACGTCACCCCTGACCTGTCCAAGCTGGTGCGGGCTACCGAGGACGCGCTGACGACCTCCGGGGTGTACCGGGACGACGCGCTGATCGTGGAGTACCGGCAGCTCGGGAAGTTCTACACCACCGACCACGGCCTGGTGCCGGGCGTCCTCGACGGCCCCGGCTGCACCATCCGCCTCTGGCGCATCGAGCGGCCGAAGGCGGTGGAGACGTGATCACCACCGAGGACATCGCCGCCGCCCTGGACGGCACCGACCGTTCCAATCTCGACGTCGCGCGCACCCTCGGCGTCGGCCCGGCGCGCGTGCGCCGAGTCCGGGCCGCGGCCGGACTACCGCCGTACCAGCGCGGTCGTCGGCGCTCGTGCGAGACGTGGCAGGAGGCGTTCGAGGCCCGCACGGTGGCCGTCGACGGGGGCCACCTCCAGTGGACCGGGCCCCTGTCCGAGCACGGCACGCCACTGCTGCGCCTCGGGGTGGAGGCAGAGACCGCGTACCGGTACGCCTTCCGGATCCACCACGGCCGCGAAGCCCAGGGCAAGACCAACCCGACCTGTGGCTTCCCCCGGTGCGTGGCCGGTGGCCACCTCGAGGACCGCGTCATCCGTGAGGAACGGCGCGCCGAGGAGGAGCGGCGCCGGCCGAAGGGCCGGGGACTGCTGGACCCGCCCGCAGGGGCGACCTGGCACCGGGACGTGGACCTCATCGCCGTGGAGCGGGTGATGCGCGGGGCGCAGCCGCTGCCGGTGCTCAACGAGGCCGAGCAGCGGTACGCCGTGGTGGTCATGACCCGGGATGCCGACCTGGGGGCGGAGGAGATCGGGGAGCGGCTCGGAATCGCGGCGCGCACGGTCGTCCGGTGGCGCGACGAGGCGGGGCTGAGTGATGGACGCCCTTGACCTCCTGGCGGCCCTGGGTGTGGTCATCACGGTCGTGTCCACGGCGCCCACGTGGGGTCCGGTCCTGGCCGTCCTGGTCGCGGTCGCCGTGTGGTGGCGGCTGCGGCCGACCGGTCGTCACCGGGACGGCTGGCCCTCCCTGCGGACAACGGTCCGGACAGGTGTCCGTGCGGTTGTCCGTCACCTCGCGGACACCGGTCCGGAGCCGGTCGGCAGCGACGCGCTGACGTACGCGGACACGGGTCTGGACGTGTCCTTCGAGTGCTGTCCGGCGGTGTCCGGACACGACGAGGAGGGAGAGCGCTGATGCCTCGTCCGACCCACTACGGACCGAAGAGGTTCCCGGACAACCTGGCGCGCCCGGCGCACTGGGATCAGCGGGCGGCCTGCCGGGAGGAGAACCCCGTCATCTTCTTCCCGGAGGGCAGCGAGTCCGACGTCCTCGCCATGACGGCCCTGGCCAAGGAGATCTGCCACCGGTGCCCGGTCTCCGGGAACTGCCAGATCGACTCCCTGGAGCGGCGCGAGCCGTACGGGGTGTGGGGCGGGCTGGACGAGCACGAGCGGCGCGACGTCCTGCGACGGGCCGCCGAGCAGGCCGCCGCCCGGCACAAGGAAGAGGCCGCGGCCAGGGAGGCAGCCGATGCCCGCGCGCCGGCCACGGCAGCGGCCTGACCTGCCGCCCGGCGGGCTCCTGGACTGGAGCGATTCCCGGCACTGGGCCCAGCAGGCCCGACCGTGCCGGTACTGCGACCAGCCGACCAACCTCCGCGACTCCAGCAGGAAGCCCGCGCACAAGACGTGCGCCGAGGACGCGATCCGCCAGCAGATCCAGGACGCGGCTGCGGCCTACGAGAACGAACGACTGATCTGAACCACCTGAGAACGGAGTCCTTGTGGCGATCACTGAGAACGAGATCCGCATCCGGTTCGCGGCGCCGGCGACCGACGAGGCCCGGACGGCGATAAAGGCCCGACTGGCCACGGCTGCCCAGGAGTTGGCCCTCCTCGTCCACGAGCTGGTGCCGGGCTCCCGCGAGGAGTCTGAAGCGATCTCGGCCGTGGAGCTCGCCCTGTGGTGGGCCCAGGCCGGCGTTGACCGCCGCTACGTGCCCCGGGCCAAGCCGCTCGCCCCGGCCGACGCGGAGGCCGCGTGCCTGGCAGCCATGGCCGAGGCGGACATTGCGTCCGCACCCGGGCGGCTGTGATGGCACTCCTCGTGACCGGGCTCGGGCCCGGCGACGTCGCGGAGGCAGTGGAGTGCCTGCACCAGTGCGCGGACCGTGCCACGGACCCGGAGTTGGCGGAGTACCGGCGCCACCTGGCCGACCTCCTGGGCGACGCCCTCGACCGCCTGCCCACGCAGGCCGTGGAGGTGGCGGCGTGATCGGCCCCGCTGCCCTCGTGCCCCTCGTGGAGGACGTCCTGCGGCACGTGTTCGCCGGCGACCTCGATCAGGCCGCGGCCGTCCTGGACCACGTCGCGGACGTCGGGGACGCGGCCGACATGTACGGCCTGTGCATCGCCGTCGCGGAGACCGGCCAGAGCGCGCTGCCGGCCCACCCTTCGGGGGCCGCGACTCTGGTGCGCGCGCTGCTGGCCGCGTCCTCGGCGCCGGCCGACCCGCACCGGCTGTTCGCCGCCCGGTTCCTGGCCGCGTACGGCCGTGACGACCGGGAGATGACCACCGCCCTGTTCCACGCCGCCGTCACGGCCGGCGCCCAGGCGCGCACGGAGTCGGTGTGTGCCCTGCTCGCCCTCGTCTCCGGCCTCCACCGCCGCCCCACCGGCCCCTGCACCGAAGGAACTTGACCATGTCCAGCACCACCCCCCGCCTGTCCACCAGCTACCGGCCCCGGCTCCGGGACGAGGACCGTGCCCGCGTGACGCGCGAGCTCGCGGAGGCCTACGAGACCGGTGCCTCGATCCGGGCCCTGGCCGCGGAGGCGGACCTGTCCTACGGCACCGCGCGGACGCTGCTGCTGGAGGGCGGCGTGAAGCTGCGCGGGCGCGGCGGAGCCCGCTGACCTGCCCGGACACCTGTCCGCCGGGTGTCCGGACACCCCTGTCCCCTCTCGGCCCCGGGTGCGGTCGTGCGCCCGGGGTCCTTCGTCCCACAGCCGGAGTTTCCCCATGATCTCAACCAGCGGCCCCCAGCCGGACGTTCGCTACTTCCACGGCGGTGTGCCCGGCCTGAATCCGGGCGACATCATCGCCCCGCACCCGCCCAACCGCGTGGACGGCTGCCCGATCTGCGCGGCGAAGGCTGCCGGCGACCAGCCCGTCGTGCCCGGCCTGGGCAACGTGGACCCGCTGACCGAGCGGCCGGACCGGGTCTACATCACCACGGACCGGGAGTACGGCCGGTTCTACGCCTCGAAGTACTGGCTCGGGGATCTGTACGTGGTCGAGCCCATGGGGGAGGTCGAGGAGTCCGCAGAGGACTTCTTTCCCACCTGGTGCGCGGAGGCGGCCGTCGTCGTCTCCGTGGTCTCCCGCGCGGTGCGCCTGAGCGACAAGCAGCGGCGGACCCTGTCCCGGCGGTGGCTGGAGCTGGAGAACGCGAAGCGGCGGGAGCGCCTCGGCATTGCGCCCCGGGGTGAGGGCAGCGACGGCGCGTAATCCATCCTAGTGTTGCAACTTGACCATGCAATGCAAGGATGCAACATTAGGCATCGAAACGGCGGGCGGGTGGACACCGCACCGGACCGCCGTCGACTGCCCTGACCAGGAACGACGAAGAGAGCGCGCATGGCCAGCACGAGCACTGACCGCGTGCAGACCGTCCGTAACGCATGGATCAACCGCCTACGTGACGAGGTACTGCGCTCGCAGCGTGCCGAGGTAGCGAAGTGCGCCCGAGTCGGCGTGTGGATCGCGACGTACGCGGACGCCGACGGATCAAGCGCCTTCCCCTCGAACGACACGCTGGCAGCCCTGGCCGGCTGCACCGACGAGACGGTGACCCGGGCCGTGAAGGTCCTCATCGCCGTAGGGCTGCTGGTTCGCCGGCGCCGCCCCAACAGGTCGTCCATCTTCCAACTGATGCTGCCCCCGGGGCGCCTGGACTGGAACACCCACCTCCACCTCTACACCGACACCCGCCAAGCCCGGCGGAAGAAGGCGGAGAAGGCCCGGGAGATCGAGGAGCGGAACCCGTCGCAGGACGGTGTCCGGAACCCGTTCCAGGAGGGGGGTCCGGAACCCGTTCCCGCCGGGGGTTCCGACGAATCCGGAAACCGTTCTGGAACGGGTACGGACACCGTTCCGCGACGGGTTCCGGAACCCGTTCCCGCCGGGGGGGACCATTACCCCCCTACCTACGGTAGGGACCCAGACACCCACCACGACACGGTTGCTGTTGAACCTCAGCCACAGGAGCGCGTGGGCGCGCGAGGCGGCAAAGACGGAGTTTCCCCGGAGGAGGAGAAGCCGTGGGGGACGTGCGCGAACGCGGAGTGCGGGGTGCGGCTGCTGCGCGCCACCAGCGGCCTGTGCCACGGGTGCCAGAAGAAGGCTGAGGGCACCCAGCAAGATCCCCAGGCGCCGGTGCAGGGCGTTTTCCTGACGCAGATGCCCTCCGGTCCCACCGGAGATGCCGCAGCCCCGCACACGGGCACGCAGCCGCTCAAGATCCCGACGCAGGACCCGGCCGCCCCGCTGCGGGTGTGCGCCTGTGGACGACAGCACCGCGCGCACAAGCCGACCGACCGCTGCCCTGACTGCCTGTGGGCCCAGCACGCCCAGGCGGTGGGCCGATGAACCGCACCCCGCTGCCCGCCCTCGTGACCGCGCTGCGCACCCTCGGCAGCTACGGCGACCGCCTGTCGCCGGCGGACGCCACCCCGGAGCAACTGGCCGTGGTAGCCCAGGCAGTCGAGGAGGCCCGGCGCCTGGTCGCCGCCGCCCACCGACTGCCCTCGACCTCCGACTGCCCCGACCACCCGCACGGGCCGCTGGACCCGACGGACGGCCTGTGCCTCCTGTGCCGCGGCCGCCGTCACCGCGCCGCCGCCGCCCGGCCCGCGAACACGCCCCTGGCCGACGTCGCCCGCACCCTCGCCGACCACGGCGAGACGGAAGCCGTACGCCGCCACGGTGCCCGCGACGTCGCCCGCGCCCAGGCCGCCGCCGGCCGCGGCACCCACAAGTACCCGCCCAACACCCGCCGCCCGTACGACGAGGAACTGAGCCGATGACCCACGACCTCACCCCCGGGCGCCTGGAGGAGATCCAGGCCCTCGCCCGGCAGCTCACCGCCCCCGGCGACGCCAACCCGGCCCCGCTGCTGGCCTCCTGCCGCACCGCCCTGGTGGAACTGCTGGCCGAGCGCACCGCCCTGGTCAAGGCCAACGCTGAGGCCGCCGAGGAACTGGCCACCTGGACGGGGGCCCTGTGATGCCCGGACGCCCGCTCGACCCGCACCCCCAGGAGCAGCAGATCCGCACCCTGCTGGACGAGGGCCTGACAAACACCGCCGTCGCCCGCCGCCTGTACGTGGGCGTGCGCGCCGTCGCCAGCATCCGCGACAAGCACGGCATCCCGCAGGTGCCCCGCTCCGCGTACCGCCGACAGCCCCACCCGAAGCACAGGGAGATCCTGGCCCTGCTGGACGACGGCTACCGCGACGCGGAGATCCGGCGCCGGACCGGCGCGGACGTCGGCACCATCGCCCGCGCCCGCCGCGAGGGAGGGTTCGGCCGGCCCACCGTCACCACCCGCAAGCCCCGCCAGCACCCGAAGGACGCCGAGATCCGGGCGCGGCTGCGCCACGCGAGCAACCACCAGATCTCCGAGGAGCTGGGAGTCGACCGGGCCGCCGTACGTCGCATCCGACGCGAGGCCGGCATCGCGTACGTGCCGCCGAGGTTCGCCACGGCGGAGGAGAAGTGGGCCAGCCTCGTCCGCGAGGTCGACGGCGGCCACCTGGAGTGGCTCGGGGAGCGGGCCGGCCGCAGCAGTACCCCCGTCATGCGCTTCCGCGAGAGGTCCGCGAGCCCGGCCGGGATCGCGTTCAAGAAGCGCACCGGCCGCGACCCCGTCGGGCAGGTCCGTGCGGAATGCGACTACCCGCACTGCGTCGCCCCGGCCCACGTGGACGACGAACCCGGTCGTCGGCGACTGCGCGAGCAACTGCGCGCGATCAAGGGCGTGCCCGCCCCGGGCGAGACCTGTCGCCACGGCCACGACCAGGCCGAGCACGGCCGGCTGGAACAGGACGGCACCGCCTACTGCGGTGCGTGCAAGCGCGACCAGAAGCGCGCGGCCCGCGCCAACACCCCCTGACCCGCCCTCACCCGACCTGGAGACCCGCATGGCCCTGATCACCCGCGACGAGGGAACCGGACTGCGCCGCGGCTTCATCCGGTACCCGGACGGCTCGCCGCCCGAGCTGGACGGCTGCCGCTGGTGCGGCACCCCGCACGAGACGCACGGACTGCGCTGGAGCGACGCCGCGAACTGGCACCAGTGGGCCCGCCCCACCCACGCCCAGGTGGAAGCCCGCACCCGCGCCCACATCGCCCACGACATCCCGCGCCCCGCCCTCCCGGCCGGCGCCGCGCCCTCGCTCCTGGAGGCCGCGATCGGCGCGTTCCAGGCCACCAACGACCACATCCGCGACGGGTGCACCACGTGCACCCCGGCCGCCCTGCTGCCGGACATGTGCCCGGAGGGCCAGCGCCTCGCGCTCGCCGCCGTCCACGTCCTGGCCACCGACCCCACCGACTGACCCGAAAGGCAAAGCCCGTGAACCGCTTCACCCTGGGGCTCCTCCTGGGAGGCCTCTCCGGAGGCATCACCTACGTCCTCACCGCCGACACCACGCCCGCTGTCGTCGTCGGTGCGATCGCCGCCGTCCTCACCTGGCTCGGCCTGGCCACCTTCCTCCTCGCCGACGACTGACAGTGAGGATGTGACGTGGTGACGCTGCGGGTGGGTCTGACCCTCCGACTGACTGACGTCTCGACTGTCCTGTTTGGGATTTGTCGGCCCGCCGGGCGTCACCACGCACGCGGCCGGACGGGCGTTTGTGACCTTATAGGAGCTTGGTCCAGAAGCCCCGTCACTGTCTTGTCCACCCGCCCGACCGGCGCGTGCCGCCCTCGGAACGGACACGCCACAAGGACGGACATGACCAGCATGACGCACGACAGCCCGCAGATCACCGGCGGAGTCGACACCCACGGCCTGACCCACCACGCGGCCGTGATCGACCAGATCGGCCGGCACCTGGCCGACCGGGAGTTCCCCGCCACGATCCGCGGCTACCGGGACCTGCTGGACTGGATGCGCACGCACGGCACGCCGGTCGGGGTCGGGGTGGAGGGCACCGGCGCCTACGGAGCCGAACTCGCCCGGGTGCTGACCGCCGCCGGGGTCACGGTCATCGATGTCGACCGGCCGGACCGCAAGACACGGCGGATGAAGGGCAAGTCGGACCCGATCGATGCCTACGCCGCCGCGACGGCCGTGCTGTCCGGTCGGGCCACCGGGATCCCCAAGAGCCGGGACGGCGTGGTTGAGGCGGTGCGGGTGCTGCGGGTCGCCCGCCGCAGCGCGGTCAAGGCCCGCACGCAGGCGATGAACCAGATCCGTGGCCTGCTGGTGGCGGCCCCCGCGATGCTGCGCGAGCATGTCGGGGGCCTGGAGCGGGCCGCGCTGATACGGACCCTGGCCCGGCTGCGGCCCGGCGGCGATCTGTCCCGGCCCCTGACGGCGACCCGGGCAGCGCTGCGGCGGCTCGCCCGCCGCCACCAGGCGCTGGACGAGGAGATCGCCGAGCTGGACACGGAGATCGGTCCGCTGGTCAAGCAGGCCGCACCCCAGCTGCTGGAGCTGTTCGGTGTCGGCCCCGAGACCGCCGGCCAGCTGCTGGCCTCGGCCGGGGACAACCCCGAACGGATGCGCTCGGAAGCCGCGTTCGCGCACCTGGCCGGTGTCGCGCCGATCCCTGCCTCTTCCGGCCGCACCCATCGCCACCGCCTCAACCGTGGCGGCGACCGGGCCGCGAACAATGCCCTGCACACCATTGTCCTGACCCGCATGCGCTTCGACGAGCGCACTCGCGCCTACGTCGAACGCCGGACCAAGGAAGGGCTGAACAAGAAGGACATCATGCGCTGCCTCAAGCGATTCGTCGCCCGCGAGGTCTACCGAGCACTGACCGCCACACCAACGGAACGAACCACCCAAACCGACCTCGCTCCTACGGCTTGACAACCATAGGAGCATCCCGAAAGGCAACGCTGTGCCCACACGAGACTTCACCCGCGCCGAACTCGCCGCCGTGGGCGTCCCCCCGGACAGCCCGCAGGACGTCCAGTGGTCCGAGACGCTGCTTGCCGACGAGCCGGTGACCACGCTCAAGTACACCCAGAAACGGCGCGCGGTCTTCCTGGCCGACGACGAGCGGACGTACGCGATCGAGTACGAGGCCCCGATCGACGCCGGCGACTTCGAGACCGGCCCGGTGCCCGACGGCCACGGCTGGCACGGGGACACCGTCCAGGCCGTCCAGGTCGTGCGCCGGCCCGTGGTCGTCGAGCAGTGGACCACCTACGTGCCCGCGTTCCACGACGGTCCGGACACCTCCGCCCTCCAGGACCTCACCGAGGTCTACGAGGAGGGCGGTCTGCGGACCAGGGACGCCCGGCAGAACGCGGCCGAGCTGCTGGCCAAGCACGCCGCCGAACTGGCAGCCGCCGCCGACGCCGCATGGTCCGTCACGTGCGACGACGAGGGGCACGCGATCCCGCACTCCCCGGACTGCCCCCTCTCAGCCCCCACCCCGCGCGTATAGCCGACCGCCGGCCGCCCCCGCCCACCCGGGGGCGGCCCCCATCCCAGGAGCCACGTTGCCCGACCTGAACACCCCCGAGGACACCCGTTCGTTCCTGGCCCTGTGCCTGGATCCCGGCTACGGCGTGAAGCGCACCGTGGCCAAGCTCGCGGACGTCATGCCCCAGTGGCTGCGCGAACGCGTCGACCAGCACGCCCCCCACCTCGCCCAGCTCCACGCCGAGGCCGACCGGCTCCAGGCCGCGGCCGACGAGGCGCGCACCGCGTACACCGCCGCCCTGGGCGACTGGATCCAGAACCCGACCGCCGCCGCCGAGGAGGCACACCCGTGATCACCCCGTACCCGCCCGACATCGTCACCCGGGCAATCACCCTGGGCATCCTCGGCGACCAGGACGCCGGCTGCGCGCTGCTCCAGCCCCTCGTGGACCAGGGCCCCCAGTCCACCTACGTCCTGCTCGGGATGCTCGCCGAAGCCGCCTCGCTCGCCGCCCGCATGGAGAACGACCCCGGCACGTTCTACGGCCTGGAGGTCACCTCCGCGCTCGACGGCAGCACGGCCTCCGCCGACGAACTGCCCGCACCGCTGCGGTTCGCCACCCAGTTCACCACCGTGTGGACCAACGGCGACCGCGACCAAGCCCGCGCCCTCTTCCACGCCTTCGCCGGCGAGGCCGACCGAACCGGCAGCCGTGACCTCGGCCAGGCCATCGGCATCGTGTACGGCATGGCCGTGACCACTGGGGAACACCTCGTCGCTGAACGGACGCGATCCCGGTGACCCGCCTCGCCCGCGCGCTCCTGGCCGTCTACCTGGTCGCGTTCGTCTGGCTCGCGTACGTCTCGGCCGTCTGCCTGCACCACAACGCCCCAGGCCAGGCAGCCGCGTTCTACGCCACCGCCACCCTCGTCGCCGTGGCCGGGGGCCGGGAGCGGCAGCACGCCGCCGCGCTTCAGGCCGCCGCCGTCCGAGACCCGCGCCCCTACCCCAACGACCTGGACGCCGTCATGCGCGCCGAGCTCGCGCGGACCTGCCGCTGCGAACGGTGGTGGACCACCTTCGGCACCGACCACGACCCGACATGCACCCAGCAGACCAGCGCCACCAACCCCCGACACGACGAGGAGGGTTGACCGTGGGCGCCCTGTGGCTCGCCCTAGCCGCGGCCGTCCTCACTGGTTACGCGGCCGGCCGCGCTCGCCCCTGGCAGCGGCTCATCGACTGGGCCCAGGACCAGGGGACCCAGCGCCCCGCCCGGTCCCTGGGCTTCTGGCTCGCCGTGCCCGTCCTCCTCGTCGGTCTGGCCGTCCTGTGGATCTTCCACCCCGCCGCTCCGCCGCCAACGTCCGGTCCTGGCGCCAGGACCGGATCCCGACACCGGCACCCCGCCTCGATCCCGACTGGGCCGCCCGCCGAGGCGCCCGCACCGAAGGAGACGACCAGTGACCCCCAACGAGACCGCCCTTCTCGACCGGCTCACCGAGGCCCTGCTGACCACGTGGCACGAGCGCGTGGAGGCCGGCATCGTCGCGGACCCGGCCGCCCACTGCGCCGCCCTTGCCGCCGCCGCGATCGGGCAGCTCGGCCCCCGCCCCACCCTGGCCACGCCCGCCGGCGACGACCTGCCGCCGTACACCGGCCCGTTCGTCGTGTGCGCGAAGTGCTCCCACACCGAGGCCGTCACCCGATACCGGGCCGCCCGCGAGCACAGCACCCAGGACCGCCAGACCTTCGCCCCCTCCCGCAAGGGGGAGCGCCTGGAGCGGCAGTGCTGGAGCTGTGACTACGCCTGGGACGAGGCACTGAACCCGCCGGAAGGGAACCCGCGCCTGGTCGACGTCGCCACCCTCGCCACGGCGCTGCAGGAGGCCCACCAGGGGTGGGCGCTGGACCTGTCCCCGGAGTGCGCCGAGCACATGGCCCGGCAGCTCCTGGGCAACCTCGTCGTCTACCGGCACGACCTCCCGGAAGACGAGCCGGCCGACGCCCCGGCCGCGGCCGATGTCGAGCAGGAAGAGGCTGCGGCGTGAAGCGCATCCGGCTGGACGACATGACCACCCGCGACCTGGAACAGCTCTACGCCCGGCTGGAGGCCGTCGAGGCAGTGGTCGACCGCATCCCGTACGCCGAGCGCCACCTCCGCCGCGCCCTGGAACAGCTCCCGGAGCGCTGCCGCTACCACGGCGACCGCCTGGACCCGGATCACCTCTCCTGGGGGCGGGAGGCCTGCTGCGACACCGGCACCCCGTCCCTCCGCCGGCGCCGTGCCCTCGCGGCCCTGGACCAGCTCACCGCCATGCCCCCGGAGACCCCGGGGGACACCGGTCCGGACACGTCCACGGACACGCTGTCCGCGTCCGGCGGCGTCTTGCGGACACCCCTGGAGGTCGGGGAGTCCGTCGACTGCGGACCGCTGCCGAGTGGCACGGACACTGTCCGGACACCACGGGACACGGACACTGAGGACACAGGCCAGGGTGTCCGGATCGAGTACCGGGCCAGCGTCCCCCGCCACATGCTGGGCGCGGCCGTCGCCGAGGCGTTCGGGATCATCGCCCGGGAGACCGCCGCCGCGCCCGAGGAGCCGCCGCCCGTCGACGCTCCACCTGATCACGAGTAGCGGATACGCTCCCGCCCGTGGGACAGCGCCCCGTGCCCCCGCCCTTCCGAGCCCAGGGTGGGGGCACACCCATGTCCGGCCCCCCGAAACGACACGTGACCCCTCGCAGCCGACTGCGGGGGGTCACGCGGGTCACACGGTATGGGTCACAGCAGGCCGCCTGTCACCTCCTCCAGCAGCGCCGTGTTCGCGACCGTGTCGTGCCCGAGGACGACCGACCGGTGCGGCAGGGCGGCCAGCGCCTCGGCCAGCCCGGCGGACGCGCCGCCCGCCGGAAGGAGCCGGAACACGTCCGGGTAGCGGTCCTCCGTCTTGGCGTTGAAGAAGTCGCCGTCCTGGACGCCCCGCTCCTCGTCGCTCAGCGCCGGGGTGGCGCCGGCTGTGATCCGGGGGAACAGCAGCGCGGCCGCCCGGCCTTCCGTGGCCAGCTTCATGCCCAGCATCGTGTCGAGCTGGTCCGGGAAGAACTGCGGCTTCAACTCCTTCCCGCTCGACTTCCACAGCGGCTCCCGCTCGTCGGCCAGCAGCGCGTCAGTGACCCGCTGGTGCTGCGTCGGGTGCATCTGCTCCCCGGCCCGAACCCGGTCGCGGACGACGTCGTACCAGCCCATCGCGTCCAGGAGCCCGAACCCGATCGCCGCCGCCGACGGCCACGGCAGCACCCGCACGGCGCCCTCCTCGACGCGCACGAACACCCGGTCGTTGGCGAGCAGCCCCCACCCGGCCCGCGCGAGGAGGAACCCCACGGTCGTCTTCCCCGCCCCCTTGTCGCCGAGGGACAGCACGGTCGCCCCGTCCGGCCGGGTGACGGCCGAGGAGTGGAGGATCTGCCACCCGTTGCCCAGGAGCTGACCGCGTACGACCTCGCGGGCGATCCGGGCCGCGGCCGTCGCCACGGCGGTCTCGTCGCAACCGACGACGGTCAGCCGGCGCACGGCCGGCTCCCACCGGTAGGCCAGACCCGCGTCAGGCTGCGTGGCCCTTACCACGCCGTCCCCGTTGACCCCGTAAACCATCCGGTCGTTGGCGTACACCACCTCGGCGTGCTGCCCGCTGGTGACGGCGCCGGTGAGCGCGGCGACCTCGCCCGGGTCGACGTCGGCAGCGACGACCGCCCCCGTCACGTCGGCCGCGTCCACCCGGGCCGCGTTCCACCACATGCCGAAGTACCGGACCGCCCAGTCCGTGACGGCCTCCGCGCGGCTGGTGACGGTGACGGCGTACCCGTCGGTGGGCGTGATGCGAGTGGCGAACATGTCGGTCATGCGGTCGTCTCCTTGAGTGTCTGGTGAAGCTGGTCATACGCGGACCGGATCTTGACGTCGGCGGCGTCGAGCTGCCGGGTCTCACCGGGGTCAAGGGGCGGGATGCACACGGTGGGGCGGCCGGCGGTGAACCGCAACGGGATTCCGAGCCACCCGCCGCGCCAGGACGCGGACAGCTCGATCACCCCGTCCGTGTGTCCGAGGGTGTGTTCCAGGGCGGCCAGGGTGGCGCCGGCCGGTCCGCACCTGGTGCGGCCGATCCCGGCATTGATCCGGCCGGGACGGGCCGCCAGTTCGTCCCGGACGGTCTGCAACGGCACAGGCACCGGCTGGCCGTTGACCGTGGTCGAGGAGGCGCAGATCACCGCGTGGGTGCCGTGCTCCCCGATCACGTGTCCGGCGACCGCCGACGGTGACACCGCCAGCAGCCGCGCCAGGATGAGGCGATATCGGGCCGTGTCTGTGTTGGAGCCGACACCGAACACCCGGTCACAGCCGGACACGGCGGCGAACAGGCGGGTCATCACGTCCACAGGGTTGGTCACCATGACCACGACGCCCCGGTAGCCGGCGAACTCCCGGCCCAATGCTGCGACGAGGGGCCCGTTTACGGTGAGCCCGGCCATCCTGATGTCGGTGCTGGCCCGGTTGGTGAACTGGGCACGCGGGCAGACCACGACCGCGTCACAGGACTGCATCCGCTCAAGGTCCCCGTGCACCACCCGGACGGGGGAGCCGGTCACCTGCCCCATGTCGTCCAGGTCAGCGACCAGCCCGGCGGCCGAACCGCCGCTGCCGGAGGTGAGGACCACCGACTCACACCACCTGGTCGTGAGCAGCAGCGCGCCGAGGGCCTGGCCCACCGCGCCGGCGCCGATGACACCGATCTCGCTCATGCGACGACCGCACACACGGCGTCATCCAGGCACACCCGCCACCAGGAGCGCGCCGGGGCCCGGCTCGCCATGGACACCGTGGCGTGCTCCAGCATCTGGCAGACGACCTCCGCCCGCTCCACCACGGCCGCGGCCTGGGCCGACAACGGCAGGCCGGCCGGGGCCGACAGGTAGGTCGTCAGGATGTTGACCGTGTCCATCACCCACAGCAGGAGGAACTGACGCAGCCACGCCTCCTGATCGTCGGGCTCCATCTCGGCCGTCAGCCGGGCCGTGAACGCGGTGATCCCGGACAGCACCGCGCGGGCGTCCTCGGGCGGGAGCGGCTCGGCCACCAGGCCCAGCACCGTACGAGAGACCACCTTTGCCACGTCCGCGCACGGCCGGCCGCGTTGCAGCCCTGGGTCGAGGAACACGACCGGCCCGTCCGGACCGGACGGAAACACGGCGTGCTCAGGCTTCAAGTCCCCGTAGATGACCGGCTGGAACGGCGCCGGCCGCACCGGCACCTCGCGGAGCCGCCCGATCACCGCGCCCAGCAGCTCACCGTGCCCCGTGTCGCGCAGATAAGTGCGGCTGCCGGCCGCGAACTTGCGCTGGAACGTGTCCGTGATCGACCGCTCCCGGATCGCCACCCGGTCCACCCGGGCCGCGACACCCGGCCGCGTCAGCCCCCTGCCGATCTGGTCAGCGACGCGCCCCAGCAGCAGGGCCGTACGGTGCGGCTCCCGCGCGATCAGCTCGCCGAGCGTCGGGCCGGGCACCGGTTCGGTGAACAGCACCCCGCCGGCGCACCCGGCGACCCGGGGCACGCGCACCCCGGCCGCGGCCAGGGTCATGAGCTGCTGCCCCTCGCGCCGGACCAGGGAGTCCGGCGCCTGGGCATAGGCGGCCTGGGCCGCTTTCACCGTCGCCCAGTCCCCGCGCGCCCCGCGCAGCACCGACACCAGCGAGGCGCCCAGGATCGGCAGCTTCCCGTACAGGGGCCGCCCGTCGACCTGGACGCGCTGCACGTAGCTCGTGACGCTCGGGGCGACCTCCCCGGCCTGGACGGTGGAATGGGGCCACAGGGATTGCGCGGCTTTGACGGTCTGGTCGGCCGCGTACGCCAGCACCACCTCGGCAGTGGGCGGCATGAGACCCGGCCCTCTCGGGGCAGGCACGGTCAGGGCCATAGGGATCCTCCTTCGGCCATGCGGACGCCAGCGCGCCCGCAGTCCCGCGATGAAGACCCGAGCCACCGAGCCGCCCGCGGACAGCCCGACAGACACACCGGATGCGGTAGCACTCGGCCCCCGGGTGATCACGCGTGTACGGAAAGTGACCCCTGAACCATCGAGCCGTCGCGGACCGCTAACCCCTAGGTTTCCTAGGGGGCGTTCACGGGCTCGAATCCCTCGCCGCACCGGCCCCCCGCGTCACGCGCCCGGAGCCCCCCAGGCGTCCGGCCCGGCCTCTCGCCACTCGATCAACTCCGACCGGGCGACGTCGTCCTCGTCCAGCCCCTCCAGGCCGGCCCGGCGCAGAAACTCCACGACGTCGGCCAGGCTGTACGCCAACCCCAGGATCTCCCCGTCCACGCGCACCCGGCGCCCGCCGGTCGGACTCGGCGGGTACACGATCACGGGCAGGCGTCCAGCCATGCCTCCACCCTCCGCCCGCCCCTGTCCGGACGCACGCGGACAGTGTCCGGACAGGTTGTCCCGAACAACTCCGGACAACCCCCGGAACAGCAGCAACCCCCCGCCGAACAGGTCGACGGGGGGCGGTAGGTGCAGCTCCGGTACTCTGCCGCGCACGGTTGGGCCCGTACCGGCCGGGTGGCCGTCCACGTCGCCCGGCCGGCCACCTCTCAGGCCGGAGGCTCCTGGCTCTCCTGGGGCTTTTCCGCCTTCGGGCGTTTGGTGACGCCCTGGATGATCTCCCGGACACGCCCGAAGCTGATGCCGGTCTCGGCGGAGATCTTTCGCAGAGACATCCCGTCGTCCTGCATGTCCTGCATGGCCTTTTGCCGCATGGCCCGCACCCGGCTGTGTGCATCCGGCCATGCGTCGAGCAACTGCGTCAGTCGCCGCGCTCGTTCTGCGGGGGGCTGATCATCTGCGCCGAGCGCGCGGATTGCGTCCAGCACCTGCTGCACCTCCTCGTCCTGCTGAGGGTCTTCCTCGCCCACGTTCACCCCTTCGGAACCCGGACGGTCCCAGGGACACGCCTGTGCGGGGTACCCCCCACGTCAACTTTTGTGTAGGGTACCCCGCACAGGAGGTAAGCGGAACCGCCTCCTGATGCATAGCGGCCCCGGTCGGGACGTCTGGAAAACACCGACCGGGGCCACGCCAGACCTGCTATCGACAGGAGCTGACGCAGTGCCCAACTGTACTGATCAGACGACCGTGGACACGGGGAAGGCCGCCGAGCTCGTTCTCGCCGCCGTCGCCGACCACTTCCAGACCCACAACCCGACCGGCGCCCTGGAGACGCACATCCTCCTGGCCTGCATCGGAGCGAAGGCCTACGACCTCGCGGACCGCAGCCGTAACGGCGACGGCCGCGGGATGTCGAAGGCCGCGTTCGACCGGGCCCCGGAGATCCCCGAGGGCAGCACGCGCGGCGCCTACGCCAAGCTGCTGCGCGAGACCCTGACCGCGTCCAGGGGGCAGGCATGATGACCTCCCTCCTGGAGCGCGCGCCCCGCGCCTGGAACGACGACGAGGACCCCAACGCCCCGGCGATCCCGCGCATCCCCGGCCCGCGCAAGGAGCCGCTCCCCACGAAGCTGCCCGCGAAGGTGCCCCAGCAGCCCGGCCCCCAGCAGTCCGGCACCCCGTCGTGCTGCGGGCGCCCCATGCGCCGGGACGGGCGACAGCTCGTGTGCGGCCGCTGCAAGTCCTGGACCGACACCGGCGTCGCCCACGTGGTCGCCTCGCCAGCCGCGACCCCCGCGTGCCCCTCGTGCAAGGGGAAGGGCGGCCGGTCGGTGGACACCTCGTCCGGCGGCGTGACCCGCAAGACGTGGAAGTCGTGCACCGACTGCCGGGGACGGGGGACGCGCTGATGAGCAGCAACGCCTCCAAGCTCCTCGCCGATGCCGCCGACGCCTACCGGAACGCTGCCCCGCAGCGCGACCAGGCCAGCGTCGCCGCCGCCACCCAGACCGCGCGCCAGCACGCCGCGCAGTCCGCCGGGTCCGACCGGGGGCAGCGATGAGCCTCCTAGGCCGGATTTTCCCGGATGACCGAAAGCTCGCGGCCACGAAGTACGCGGGCCGTGAATCCGCCTCCACCTCGTCGGCCCGCGCGCGGAAGCTCAAGCACCGCGCCCGAGGCGTCCAGGAGGCGGCCCAGCAGGGCCAGGCGTGGGAGGACGCCGACCGGCAGCGCGAACGCCGCCGCCGGTAGTCCCCTCCTCGTCGCCCGCCCTTGACCGGCCGGGCCCACCCCGTGTGGGCCCGGCCCTCCGTCCGTCCCACAAGCGCGAAGGGCGCCCCACGATGACCCACCCCACCCCCGACCACGAGCAGCAGCCGCGTATCCCCGGCGTGCGGTACCGCAAGGTCACCCGCCACCGCGTGGAAACGACCACGATCAACGGCCACCCCGAGATGGAAGAGGTGCCGTACACCGCGTGGGAGCCGGTCCCGCCGCGCGACTGGGACGGAATGGTCATCCGAGGCGTCACTATCGGCGCAGTCGGCGTCACGCTCCTGGCCACCACCAGTACAGCCGCGAGCATCGGCGGCCTGCTGGACAAGACCGTGCCCGCACCGGTCGCCTACAGCGCCGCCGTCGTGTTCACCGTTCCGTGGCTGGCCTGCCAGGGCGTGGAGTATGTCCTGCGCCGGGAACCGGATCGGGCGCGGAAGGCGCGCATCGCCGGGTGGTTCCTGCTGCTCATCTCCATGGCCACGGTCGTCGCGTACGGCATCGACAAGGGCGAGCCCGTCGCGGGCGCGGCCGGCGCTGCGGTCGACCTGATGTCCAAGGGCATGTGGGTCCTCGTGCTGAGCCTCCACGCCGTGCCCCTCTCGGCGGGTGTGGCGAACTGGCTCCGCCGGCGGAAGGAGAAGATCACCGCCAACGCCGTGGTGGCCAACGAGATCCGGCGCCTGGACCAGCACGAGGCGTACATGCGCGCCGTGTTCCCGACGTTCCCGGCCGCCGAGGCGATCACGACCGTGGTGGAGTCGCCCGCGCTGCAGGGCGGTGCGCCGCTGTCCGGAATGGTGTCCGGACCGGTCCCTGTCGTGTCCGCGCCCGTGTCGGGCCAGGTGCCTACCCCGGCGTCAGCCGCGGCGCCGGTCGTGCCACCAGTCTCGGTCCCGGTCCCGGTTCCGGCCCCGGCCCCGGCTCCGGCACCGGTCCCGGCCGCGGCTCCGGTCGTGCCGCCGGCGACCGTACCGGCGCCCCCGGTGCCTCCGGCTGCCGAAGCCCCGGTGCCCCCGGCCCCGCCGGTGGAGCCTCCCGCCACCGACACCGCCCGCCCCCCGCTCCGCGCCGTGGGCGGCCCCTTCAAGTCCGACACCATCGCCGCCGCACTGGCGGCCAACCCCCAGATCTCTGACGAAGACCTCATCCGGCTCGTGGACGCCTCGCACGGCGTGGACCCGAAGAACGTCCAGACCGTGCCCCGAACCCGCCGCCGGATCGAGGACAGGCTCAGGAAGAAGAAGGCGTCATGATCTACCTGATCCTGGCCGGTGGACTCGCCGGCCTCGCGCTTGCCCTCTACGGCCGCGCGAGCGACACCCGGTTCCTCGGCCGCCTCGCCGCCGGGGCGGGGCTCGTGATCGCCCTCCTGGAGTGGGGATCGTGGTGAGCGACGCCCCCGACACCGAGGAGGTCGACGCCCCGGAGGCGGAGGACGATAAGCCGTTCCGCGTGCGCGACGTCTTCCAGTTCCGTCGGCGGGCCGAGGCGGACCAGGAGGCCGCCGACGAGGAGGCCGGGCCCGAGACGCCGCCCATGCCCACCGAGCCGCCGACCATCCCGGCGGCCCGGGTGGGCCGGGCGGCTCGCGACGACAACCACCACGTGCCCGACTGGTGGGAACCGAAGAAGGACGTCACCCTCGCCGCCCAGCCCACGGGCACGTCGTGCCAGCACCTCAACGCTCGCACCGTCCGGGTCGGTTCGAGCAACACATTCATCCCCTACTACTGCCCGGACTGCAAAGCGGACTTGGACGTCGATGTCCCGGACGTCAAGCCCCCGGCCAGGGTGCCCACGCCCGTGAAGGCGTGTGAGCACCCGGCCCCGCACGAGGTCCGCAACAAAGTCACCGGCCAGCTCGTCGCGTTCTGGTGCGACGTGTGCGAGACCCAGCTCGAGGTCCCCGACGACTACGACGAACTCACCGACGTCACCGAGGCGGACGGCGAGGACGGCGACGGGGGAGAGGCCGACGAGGACGGCCAGCCCGTCGACAAGGTCCCGCCCTCCATCCGGAAGCGCTGGGGACAGGGCCTCCGGGGCAACGGGGGCAAGTCCTACAGCCGACCCGTCTACGGCAAGGACTCCGCGGAGCGGAAGAAGGCCCTGATCGAGGTCTGGTCAGGGATGTCCCGGAAGCAGCGGCACCTGCTCTACAACGGCACCGCGCTCGGGGCCGGGTTCTACATGGGCGTCCCGCAGTTCTTCACGGCTGAGGTCGCCTACCTGGTCGACACCTACGGCTCCTGGACCGACTTCTACGTCTGCATCTGGTACGGCGTGGCGGTCGGCATCTGGGTCCTGGACTACCGCACGCGCGGCTGGTTCCCGGTCTTCTCCTGGCTCACCCGCATCCCCCTCGTCTCGATGATCGTCGGCGCCCTGCTCTACGGCAATCCGGCCGCCTGACCCCCACCCCCCGAACGGAAAGCAGCATGAGCAGCAGCCTGATCCCCGCCTTCGGCGCCGCCGGCCTCGCCTTCGGCCTGACCGGCGTCCTGTTCTTCGGTACCTCCACCGGCGGCAAGGTCAAGCCGCTCGGCTGGTGGTGGACCCTGTTCCTGGCCATGGTCGCCGGCGCCTCGTACAAGGCGGCCGGGACGCCCTTCGACCTCGTGTCCAGCCTCGTCAACGACATGCTCGGCCTGTTCGGCGACGTCGTCCCCGGCGTCACCATGGCGGGCATCGGCCTGTTCCTCGCCGGAGTGATCCTCTACAAGAAGCTCACGACCCGGCAGGTGGCCGTGATCGGCATCATCTTCTGGTACGTCGCCTCCGGCGCGGGCGGGGCGTTCTCCCTCCTCGCCGAGAAGATCGACACGATCATGCAGAGCTTCGCCTGATGGGCGCGCACCTCCACGTCGTCCCCGACCCCGAGCCCGACGAGGCGCCGGGGCCGGGGGAGCGGCCTGTCCTGGTTCCCTCCCTGGCCGCGGCCGTCATCGCCCCCCGCCGGGCGCCCGAGCCGGACACCGACCGCGACCAGCACGACGACGCCGACGAGACCGCAGCTCACTGCCCGGACGAGCCCGACGAGGATCACGTCCAGGACCACGACAACGAAGACGCCGACGGGGCAGGGGAGTACGACGACGAGGACGACGCGGGGGAGTACGACGAGGACGAGGAGGAGGGGCTCGCGACTCGCGGCTATATGACCGTGCCGGACCTCCGCCCGTACGTCGACCCGCGCCCGCTCCGCGAGCTCGGCCCGCTCGCCGTGGAGGCCGGGAAGACCGCCGGCCCCCCGCTGCTCCGCGCGATCGGCCGGTTCCTGTGCCAGCTCGGCCAGATGCTCGCCTGGTACGGCCAGGGGATCGGCGTGCTCCTGGTGCTCTTCGCCGGATGGCTGTCCGGGAAGTACGGCAAGCGCGGCAGCCTCGGCGCCCGCTTCGGCGGTGTGGCCTTCCTCGTGTACGCCGCCGTCAGGCTGACCATCCAGTACCCCTACACCCCGTGGATCATCGGCGCCCTGCTGCTCACGGTTACCGTCCTGGCCGCCACCGGCAACATCGAGATCCCCGTGAGCAAAACCAAGAAGAAGGACGCCGGCAAGGGCAAGGCCGCGAAGGAGAAGGCCGACCAGGCCCCCGCGAAGGACAAGACCCCTCCGGCCGAGGACTCCCCGGAGGGAGCCGTCGAGGAGGTCCCCGAGGTGTCCAAGGAGAAGCCGGCCGAGGCCTCCCGCGCGTCCTGGGCGACCCGCCTGTTCCGCCGCCCGGCACCCCCTGCCGACGCCCCCGACGCACCCCCCGCCGACACCCCGGCCGAGGGCGGCGAGGAGGAGCCGACGGAGACCCCCGCCGGCCCCTCCGCCGAGCCGCCCGCCGATCCCTCCCCGGAGGCCGTGATCCGCGCTCTCCACCACCTCTACCGAGGGGGCAGCGGGGTGCTCCACACCACCCTCCGCGACCACCTCCGCGTGGCCGACACCAGGACCGTGAAACGGCTGCTGGATGAGGCCGGCATCACCTACCGCAACGGGGTGCGCTCCCCGGCCGGGAATGGGCCCGGCACACACCACCAGGATTTCCCGCCCCTGCCCTCTTCCCAGGAGGACCCCCAGGGAGTCGGTGTTGTCGCAGGTCAGGGCGCCAACACCAACACCAACAACGCCGAGAGGGGCCCAGAAGAGGGGTTCGGTGCACAGGGCAACAAGTGGACCGCCGAGGAGATCGCGCGCGGCTTCCGGTCCATCCCCGACCCCGATCCCGAGCGTGGACCGTGCGCGTGGAAGATCGAGCAGTACCCCGGAAGTTGACCGTCCGTGCCTGGCCAAGAGCAGGATGTAGCAGTGGATCAAGGATGTGAGCCATGATGGAGGTGATCGGAATTACGGGAGGGACGGTCATGGGCCACGACCAGCACGCACACTCGGCGCAGTGCTGCTGCTGTGCGCGGGCGAATGCCACGCCGGAGCCGGAGCCGTTCCGCCTCGCCGACCTCGCCGACGTCCCGCGTAACCAGTGGATCGGCGGCGGGATCATGCTCCTCGTGATCGTCGTCCTGATCCTGTTCCGCCACGGGTAGACCACCCCGCCTCGGGAGCCGCGCACGTTACCGCCGAGCAGCTGCGGCGGACCTGACCCCGGGGCGCGACGGAGGGGCCGCGCACTGCCCGGTGCGCGGCCCCTCTCGGCGTATCCCCCGCTCGTCCTCAGCCCCGGATGAGCGGGGCGCCGGCCGCCTTGATGATCCGGCCGACGTGGTTGCGGTCGTACGGGACGTGCTCCGCGATGACCCCCGGCCCCAGGACGCGTGAGCTGTAGGTGCGCACGATCGCCTCATGGAGCGGCTTGCGCGCCTCCTCGACCTTGCCCTCAGCCTTCTTGAAGGCGACGGTCAGCTTGTCCAGCTCGGCCAGGGCCGCGGCCTGGGTCGCGTCGTCGTACTCCGGGGCCGGCGCAGCGTTCGGGCCGCGCAGAGGGGGCACCCCGGCCGCCTTGCCGAGCCTGCCGACGTGGTTGCGGTCGTAGGGGGTGTGGTCCGCGATGACGCCGGGGGGCGCGCTGCGGGCCCGGAGGTGCTTGACGATGGCCTCGTGCAGGGGCTTGCGCGCCTTTTCGACGTTGCCTTCGGCCTTGTTGAACGCGCTGGTCAGCCGGTCAAGCTCTGCCAGCGCAGCCTGTTCGGGGGTGTGGGTCGCCATGGGGGCAGTGTGCCACATCAGGTTGCAACGCGGCACCGCTTCCGCGTGTCGAATTCCATGTGACGTTGCAACTTGACGTTGCAACACAAGAGTGCAACACTGTGCGTATTGGGAGGGCGCACAGCCCACCCCCGCACCACAGGAGGACCCGATGGCCCAGATCACCGCCGAGATGCAGCGGACCGCCCAGGTGGCCCCCGCTCAGGTCGGCAACGGACAGGCCGTCCACTACGTCAGCACCGCCGAGTTCACGGCAGACACGCAGTGCAGCCGCACGGTGGCCCGGGTTCTGCACGAGCGTGACGCCAAGGGCGCGGAGTGCACCCCGTGCGTCAAGAAGGTCCAGGCCCTCCTGGCCGCCCAGGCGCCGGCCGCCCCGGTCGAGGAGCCCACCACCCCGGCCGCCGTCGAGCCCCCCGCCCGGATCAAGGCCCTCACCGAGGACGTCACCACCCCGGCGACGATGTTCGAACCGGAGCTGACCTACTACGCGGACGGCACCCCCGTGCTCATGCGCTGGACGGGCGGGGAGAAGACCGGCACCACGGCCGGGATGACCGTGGACCGGGGCCCGTACGCCTTCCAGGCCGTCACGTTCGAGGACGGCACGACCAGCAACGTCGCCCCCCACGTCCTCCACCGCATCGACCCGCCCACCCCGGCCGCGCCCCGCTACCTCGCGGACTACGTGACCGTCCTCGACGGCGAGAAGCGCGTCCAGCGCCTCACGGTGACCGTGGAAGGCGACCCCACGCCCGTGCTCGCCGAGGAGCTGCCGTACGAGCCCGAGCGCAACGCAGCCCGCGCGCTGGAGGCCCTGGGCTGGACGATCACCGGCATGGAGACGTACGGCGGCCCGTGCCTGTTCCGGGCCTGGGTCGCCCCCTCCCCCGTCCAGGCCGCCCCGCTCCTCATGCCCGACCAGGCGCGCGGCATCGTGATCCAGGTCCACGCCGACGCGAACGACTTCCGCACCGCCGAGGACGCGAACGGCAAGCTCCTGGGGTACACCTTCCGCTCCACCACCACCCCGGCCACCCGGTACGGGTTCATCACCCTCGACCGCACGTTCTCCATGGCCCTGGAACCCACCCGGGAGGACGCCGCCGCGATGCTGCCGACCGCCGTCCTGTCCGACGAGCGGCATGCCAACCGCCAGGACCCGGCCGCCCAGCGCGCCGCCGCCCTGGCCGAGCAGCAGGCGAAGGCCACCGCCGCCCGCGCCACCTACCGCGCAACGATGGACGACCGCAGCGCCGCCGAGGCGCACCGCCACGGCGCCACCCTGCCCCCGGCGACCGTCGACCGCATTGCGGAGCGCATGGCCGAGCCCGGCCAGCCCGGCCCCTTCAAGCCCGGCGACCTGATCGTGTGCGCGGACGGCAAGGTGCGCACCGTCTCCGCCATGGCCCGGGAGTTCGCCGGCGAACCCCTGCGGGTGATCGTGGAGGGCGGGGCCCAGTGGATCGCGAGCGAGTGCGAGCACGCCCGGGAACTGGAACTGCACGCCCCCGAGGGCTACACCGGCCCCCGCGCCCTGTGCGGTTACGCCGACCACCTCGCCCCGGCCCGCCAGGACGGCACCCTCGACGTCCACGAGCGCACCCCCGGCACCATGGGCCACTGCCCCGGCAGCCTCCTGACCCCGCGCGCTCACCGCGAGGAGCTGACCCGCCGCCACACCACCGCGTTCAGCTACAACCCGCCCCGCCCGGACTTCCTCGCCACCACGGCCAAGGCCGGCGACGTCGTGGAGCTGGACGGCGAGACGTTCACCGTGACGGACTGCCAGCCGCACGAGCACAACCCGCACTTCGTGAGCCTGGTCCTGGACGGGTGCGCCTACCCGGTCCAGTTCCAGGTGGGCGACCGGATCACCTTCCGGCACCGCGTCCGGCGCCACGATGTCCGCTGCCAGGAGTGCGGGGTGTATGTGGTGGAGTCCAGCGACGAGGCAGCGGACGGCGTCCCGTTCCAGCGCCTGTGTGGGGTGTGCGACCACCCGGACGCCCTCAACCCGGAGCACCGCGCCGCCGTCCTGGAGGAGGCCGTCGCCCGCATCACCGCCCGCGCCGCGTACGCCTCCTCCGCCACCTTCCAGCCCGTGGGCGCCCCCGACCGGGACCGGCCGGTCGGCTGGACCTTCCGCACCGGCTACGGCACCCAGGCCGCTTACGGGTGGGTGACCGCGTACGGGCGCCTGATCTCCCAGGTGGGCACGGAGTACCGGTGGCAGTCCGAGCGCGCCGTCCTCGACCACCACGAGGCCGGCACCCTGGCCCCCACGAGCCACGACCTGATGCCCGCGCTGGCCGCGCGCCCGGTCGCGGAGATCCGCCGGGGCCTGGACGCCCTGCGCGCGAGCGACAGCACCCCGCACGAGAACGCTCCGGCCCGGCGGGTCGTGGAGGGCGTGATCGTCCAGCACGACGGCGCCACGGAGGGGTGCATGCCCCGCGACGTCGAGCACCCGGACGTGCTCGCCGCGCGCCGCGCGCTCGCCGGCCTCGCCGTCGCGCGCCTGACCGACCACCACGACGTCACCGAGCCGACCGAGGAGGAGCAGGACGTGCGCGGGTACATGGTCGACCCGCGCGGACAGGGCCGGGTGGCCATCTACTGGCTGGAGGGCGGGGCGATCATCCGCCGGGACACGCCGCTGCACGGCGCCGCCCTGGACTGCCTGGAGGACCGGATGCGCCGGCACGGGTGGGAGACGGAGCGCATGGGCCGGTCCGCGCAGTGCCTGTTCGCCCACGTGCCGGACGCGCAGCGCCAGGGGTGACACCCCGGCCCCGGTAGCCGCTCAGGACGCCCCGCCTCGCCCGAGGTCCGGGGCGTCCCGTCGTTGCGGCCGGCGCCCTCGTGACCCGCAGGGGTGAACGTGGTCCCGGGTCCACCTTGCACCTTGACATTGCAACCTCATGTTGCAACACTATGGGTATCGGGACGGACGAACGGACCGCCCCACAAACCCAGGAGGACACCATGACCGCCACCACCGCCGCCGCCCAGTACGCCCCGGCCCAGGTCGGCAACGGCCGCACCGCCCACAAGACGGACGCCGAGCAGTTCAGCACGGACACCCTGTGCGAGCGCACGGTGACCCGGGTCCTGACCGCCGAGCAGGCCGCGAAGATGAAGGAGTGCGTCGCCTGCAACCGGATCGCCGAGGAGCGCGCCGCCGCCCCGGCCGAGCAGGTCGAGGAGACCCCGGCCACCGAGGTTGAGACCCCGGAGTTCGAGGAGGCCGAGGCGCCGGCCGCCGAGGAGGCCCCGGAGGTGGACGAGGTCGAGCCCGTCGCCGCCGAGCTGGTCCAGGTCGAGGAGACCGCCCAGGTGGAGGACGCCCCGGAGGTGGACGACGCCGCGCCCGCCCCGGCCGCGCTGGTCCAGGTGACCGCGTACACCGCCGCCGTGGAGGTCCTGCACGCCAACGGCCAGGACAGCGACGAGCGGGTCCTGACCCTGGACGCGGACGCCGTGGTGGAGACCGTGGCCAAGATGCGCCGGATGCCCCGCTGGAACGCCGCGCAGGAGCGGTTCACGGTGAACAAGGTGGCCGTGATCGTCGCCCGCGACGCCCAGGGTGAGCGGGTGTGGGTGCGCGGAGAGGCCGCCCCGATCCGGGTGGACTTCACCGGCACCCCGATCGCGGAGGACGCCCCCGCCGAGGCCGGCGCCGTGGACATGGTCGCCGTCCTGGCCGCCACCCGGCCGCTGCGCCGCCGCGCGGAGGTCCAGCGGGTCATCGACAACCGCAACAACGCCATGGCCAAGAGCGCCCCGGCCGCGGCCCCGGTCGAGGAGCCCGCCCCGGCCCCCGTGGTCGAGGAGACCCCGGAGCCTGCCCCGGTCGAGGAGGACGTCACCTACGGCGCCCCGCAGTGGCGCACCCTCAAGGGCCTGGAGGCGCCGTTCCAGCTCTACGGCACCCGCTCCGGCAAGTGGTTCCGCCCCTCCGGCGACCGCAAGCAGTGCACCGGGGGCGCGCTGGACATCGTCCGCACCTGGGTTGCGACCGGCGCCCGCTACGCCGAGGACGCGGCCGGCGACACGCACAGCCTCGGTGGCACGGCCACCCGCTACTGGATCGCCACCCCCACCGCCTGACCAGCACAGCCCCGCCACGGACGCCCCGCCTCGCCCGCCGAGGACGGGGCGACCGGCCGTTCAGGGGTGTTCAGCGAACACCGGCGAACAGCGCCGAACACCTCGCCGGCGACGCCCGGATGACCCGCCCGGGTGAAAGGCCCCGCACCCCCCCTTTGCAACTTGACGTTGCATCCTCATGTTGCAACACTATGGGTATCGGGAAGGGCGAGGGGCCTGGACCAGACGGAAGGACGACGCGATGAACAGCACCACCAAGACCGCGCAGATGATGGCCCGCCTCGCCGACGCCGAGACCGCCGCGAAGGTCGCCGGCCGCGAGGAGACCCGCACCGCCACCCGCGCCGACCGCGCCGCCGCCCGCCTGACCGCCGCCCGCACCGCCGCCGCCACCGCCCGCCGCGAGCTGCGCACCGCGATCCGCACCGGCAAGGGCCAGGCCGCCGCCGAGCGCCGCGTGGAGCGCCTGACCGCCCGCTGCGCCACCCTGGCCACCGCCGCACAGGACGCCAAGGCCGAGGCCACCGCCGCCCGCCGCGCCGCGCGCACCGCGACCCGCCGCATGGACACCCTCGCCCGCCGCGCCGCCCGCAGCGCCGCCCACACCGTGAGCGAGATCGCCGAGCGCCTGGGCCGCACCGCCCTGACCGCCGCCCCGGCCGCCGACCCGGTCCTGCCCGCCGAGGAGCTGCCCGCCGTCGAGGAGATCGAGGAGCACGCCGACCGCTTCGCGGAGCTGGACGCGAAGGCCAAGACCTACGCGAAGGCCGCCGACGCCGAGAAGAAGTGGCTGCGACAGATCCCGGTGGGCACCTTCGGCCGCGTGACCGTCGCCCGCACCCCCGGCGGCAGCGTCCTGGACGGCGACCAGGTCGCCCTGGACTACGCGGACCAGGGCCTGATCCCGCCGCGCAAGGGCCGGAAGGACACGTTCAAGGTCGCCGTGGCCGCCGCCCCGGCCCCCCTGGTCCTCGCCCCCGCCGCCTGACCCACCCCGCCCGGCCGCGCCCCCCACCGGGGCCCGGCCCCCCACCCCCGCGAGAGGACGCCCCGATGCAGACCCAGACCTTCACCTTCCCGTCCGGCACCACCGTGGAGCTGCCCCAGGGCATGACCACCTGCCAGACCCCGGCGGCCGTCACGTACGACTGCGCCCGCGTCGTGTCGGTGGGCACGACCCCCGCCGGACAGCGGGTGTTCAGCTCCTTCTCCTGCGCCGCCTATTCCCGCGCCGCCGCCGTCCTGGACCAGCGCAAGGAGGTGGCCGAACGCGAGCGGTACGTCCACCTCGCGGCGAGCAGGGGCCGGCGAACCGACCGGCTGGAGGACTACCGCGACCACCACCGCCGGATCCTCGCCCGGACCCTCGCGGAGTACGTGAGCGACCCGGCCCCCTGCACCTGCGCCTGACCCACCCCGCCCGGCCGGGCGCCCCCTCGGCGCCCGGCCCCCACCCGAAGGAACGGAGCCACTCCCATGGGACACCTGCCCCGCACGATCCCCGCCGCCGCCCTGGAGGGCATGGCCACCGCCCTGGCCGCTGCCGGTCTGGAGCTGGGCCCGGTCAAGCCCGGTACCCGGGTCACCCGCACCGTCCGGCACGCGGGCGCCTGCTGGGAGCTGACCTACCTCGGCGCCCGGCACGGGTGGCGCCTCACCGGCCCCGGCGCGGAGCACGGCGTCGGCGTGCTGGACGGCGAGGAGGCCGCGGAGCGCATCACCGCCCCACCGACCGAGGAGGCGCCGGCACGCACGGTCCACGTGCGGATCGGCACCCACCGCACCGCCTACCACCCGGACTCCGCCTGCCCGGCCCTGAACGGCCGCCCGGAGACGTACCGGGGCCAGGAGGTCATGCCCGAGCACCAGGCCCAGGCGCGCGGCCTGGCCCTGTGCGGCCAGTGCGACGCCCTTCTGGCCACCGTCCCCCGGACGTACGCCGGTGTGCCCGTGCCCGCCCTCGTGCGCGGCGCCTGGACCACCCCGCTCGGGGACGGGTGGCGCCTGGGCGTCCGCTCGACCCTCGCCGCCTCCTGACCACCCCACACCCGCCCCACCACCGAGAGGACCCACCATGGTTGCCGCCCTGTACTCCGTGAGCGCCGTCCGGATCGAGAACGGCGAGCGCGCGGCCCTGCTGCGCTTCGACACCACCACCGAACTCCCGGACCTGCCGGAGCTGCTGGCCGCGTACGCCGCCGACTACGCGGACCAGGGCGACGTCCTGGTGGACGTGTCCGCCGCCCCCGCCGCCTGACCGGCCCCGGGCCGGGCGTCCCCTCCGCCCGGTCCGCCCGACACGCACCCTCATGTCGCAACTTGACGTTGCAACATGAGGGTGCAACTATGTGTGTGGAGGGAGGCACCGAGCCCCCCGGAACCAGGAGCAGCGCCATGACGACGTACATCGACGCCCGTTACGTGTCCGCCGAGCTCAAGCGCCGGCTGACCGCCGCCTTCCCCGGCGCGAAGTTCTCCGTTCGCCGGGGTAAGGGCACCGGGTCCGCGAGCATCGACGTGACGTGGACGGACGGCCCGGCAGACACCGACGTCGCCGCCATCGCCCGCCCCATGCAGGGGTCCTCCTGGAACGGCTACGACGAGCGTTACGAGTCGACCGGCAACGAGGTGACCGTCACCATCGACGGCAAGCGCGTCACCGGTAAGCCCGTGGTCGACCACATGAGCCTCCACCACGAGGTTTCCGACGAGGTGCGCGCCGAGGCCCTGGCCCTGTGGAAGGCCGCCAACGGCGAGGACGCCGACACCCAGGCCACGAACGGCGGCTTCACCTGCGAGGGCGAGTTCATCGGCGGGTCCTGGGGCGTGAACCAGGTGCTGGACATCGCCCGGAAGGTGGTGCTGCCGCGCCGATGGAAGGCCGCCCAGGAGGCCGCGGCCGTCGCCGCCCCGGAGCCCACCGCCCCGGCCGAGCCCGCCCCCGCCGCCCTGTTCGGCCCCGCCCTCGACGTGACCCACACCGAGGAGGAGGGCGTCGTCGTGCGCGGCACCCGCCGGGGCGACGGGTCCGCGCCCGTGCTGCGCGACGCGGACTTGAAGTGGCACCGCAAGGAGGGTTACTGGTACCTCCCGGGCACGCGGGGCGCGGACGGCGCCGCGCGACTGGAGGACGTCCTCGCCGCGCTGCGCACCGCCGGACTGCTCCCCGCCCCGACGGGGGTCCTCGAGGCGGCGCCCGCCGCCGACCCGGTCGAGGAGGCGCCGGCCGTCGAGGAGGTCGCCGGCGACGAGCCGACCGAGGCCGCGGCCGAGGAGCCGCGCGGCCTGGAGTGCGGCGCCCACCGGGTGACGAACACCGGGGAGGGCCAGCCGCACGGCGCGGGCACCGCGTACGTCTTCCGGTGCCTGGTGTGCGAGCAGCGCGCCCCCCTGGTCGACTTCGACAGCCTCAAGTGCACGGCGGCCGCCGAGGCCGAGCACGCCCGCACCCGGGCCGATGGCCTGCTGGACGACGTGATCCTGCGGGGTGCCAGCACGTACGTGATCACGTACGCCCTCGCGAAGAAGCCGGTCCAGCGCACCCGGCGGGAGGTCGTGGAGGACCTGGCCCGCCTGCTGATGCTGGGGACCTCCCACCGCTGGTACGAGGGGGAGCTGCGGCTCCTGCACCACGGCTACAAGGTGGCCAGCGTCACGAAGGCTCCCGGGGAGCCGCTCGCCGCGCGCACGGCCCCGCAGACGTACCGCTGCGTGCCCGTCCCGGAGGAGTTCGCCGCCGACTGGGACGGGGTGGCCTGCCTCGCGTGGCGGGACGGCGTGGACGCCGCCCTGACGTACGCGGTCCTGGCCCAGTCCGGGAGCTGACACCCTCGACACTCCGACGCATCACGTTGCAACTTGACGTTGCAACGTGGTGTTGTCATTATGTGGGTGTGAGGACGCGCCCCGCGCCCCACCCCACCAGCGAAGGAGCCCCCGTGGCACAGATGACCGCCCCCACCACCCCGACCGTGGCCATCGCCCGCGAGCTGCGCCGCCTCGGCCTGGCCCAGGGCGCCGGGAAGGACTTCCGAGTCGCCGGCCACTACGTCAACGGGGAGCGCCATCACACCTACGTGCTGCTGCTCACCCGCCACGCGAACGAGGTGGTCGCCGCGAACGCGGACCTGATCGAGGAGCGCACAGGCGAGGGCCCGTTCCCCTTTCGGGTGTCCGTCCGGTACTTCGGCACCGACCGCCCGACCGCGAGCATCGCCAACGGGGGCAGCCGCGTCCGGGAGACCCCGGCCGCCGCCGAGGAGCCCGCCCCGGCCGTCGAGGAGGCGCCGGCCGCCGCGCCCGCCGTCCCGGCCGCGCAGTTCCGTACCGGCGACATCGTGGCCGTGGACGGGCGCCCCGGGGACTGGGAGCTGATGGCCCCGGCCGGGGACGCCTGGGAGGTTGAGCCCGCCCAGGCCGGGGGCCGGGAGCGCACCACCGTCCCGGCCGCCGCGCTGCGCCCCCTCGCCGACGCCCCCCACGTCCGCCGGGGCGACCTGGTGATGCAGAACTACGCGGAGCAGTGGCAGGCCGCCGTGGTGGGCGACGTCTACCGCCTCGGCCGGTGGGTCGCGGTCAAGACCCGCCCCGCCGACGAGCACGGTCCGGCCTGGAGCATGTTGGACGACGTGGAGACCCTGGTCGTGGTCACCGCCGAGCAGGTGGAGAGCGCCGTCCGGCTGGACGTCGAGGCCGGCGACCACCGGGGCCGGATCGTCCAGGCCGTGGTCACCCGCCACGCGGGCAAGTTCCGGGTGACCTGCTCGTGCAAGGACGGCTTGGAGGTGTGCCGGATCGGCCGTCAGGTCGGATGGTGCAGCAGCCTGGAGGCCGCCCGGGAGCTGTGGGAGTGGCACGCTGCCGGGAGTGTGGGCACGGCCCCGGCCGACCGCCTGCCCGCGCCTGCCGCCCCCGCACCCCTCCCGGCGAGCGAGACCCCCGGCGAGGAGCTGCCGACCCCGCACGCCCCCGCCGAGCAGCTCCAGATCCCGGCCCCGGCCGTCGACTACCGGGAGCAGTGCCGGCAGGAGGAGCAGGCGAAGGGCCTGGGGTGGTCCACCCGGCACGCGGACGCCGTCCGCTGGGCCGCGGCCGGGGAGCTGCTGCGCGCCGAGGATGGCAGCGCGCGCCGCGTGGCCCCGGGCAGGGTCGGGCGCCGGGTGGCCGCGGCCCTCGTGCCCCCGCTGGTCGCGGCCGGGTTCCTCGCCGACGTCGAGCAGGGCGGGGTGACCCGCATCGAGCCGACCCCGGACGGGCGCCGGGCCCTGCTGGTGTGGGACCTCCACCGGCCGGAGCCCGTCGAGCGTCCGCGTAAGAAGGAGGGCCTGCCGCTGCGCCCCCTCCTCGGAGGGCAGGAGGCCGCGCGCCGCTCGGCAGCGTTCCGGGCCGACGAGGAGCGGCGCCGGGTGGAGCGGGAGCGCTGGTACGGGGAGTTCGAGCAGCGGCAGGCCGCCGAGGCATGGGAGGACCGGTTGTGGGACGCCTGGGCGCGGGTCGCCGGCATCACGTACCGCCTCGGCCGTAAGCGGCCCCCGGGGTGGGCCCCGACCGACGAGGAGGCCCGCCTCCACGGCCTGGACGCGGAGGTCGTCGCGGCACTGCGCGCCGAGGCGCCGGCCGCCGTCGAGGACGAGGGCCACCCGGCCGACGGGGAGCAGCCCCGGCGCCACCCCGACACGCCCCACGCCTCCCTACGTTGCAACTTGACGTTGCAATGTAAGAGTGCAAGTATCGGGGTGTCAGGAAGGGCAGACAGCCCGACCAGGAAGGGGAACGGTCATGAGCCGCACGATCCGGATTACCGGCACCGAGGACGCCGTCGCGACGATCGCCGCGCTGACGACCGCGTGATCGCGGAGGGCGGGCACGAGGGCCACGACCTGGAGACGGTCGGCCGGATCATCACCTCGGACACGGTCCTGGACACCATCAGGACCGCGTACGACCGGCGCATCGCGGCTGGCGCCACCCCGAAGGACGCCGTGACCGCCGTGGGGCAGAGCCTGATCGCCCACTACTGCAACTCCGCCGGCATCCCGACCGCCCCGGCCGCGCCCGCCGACGCGGAGGAGATCGCCACCGACCCGGCGGGCGTCCCGCACCGCGCGCACGGCACGTGCACCGCGACGTGGCGCCGGGTGCCGGTGAACCGCAACCGCCCGGAGCTGGGCACCACGACGGAGTTCGGACACAAGGAGTGCCGCGAGCCCGCCACGGTCGACCGGTTCGTCCAGGTCGCCCAGAGCCGCCGGTACCGCCCGGTCTACGCCTGCCCGGCCCACGCCAGCAACTGACCCGCCGGGCCCCGCCGCTCCCCCACTGGGGAGGGCGACGGGGCCCCCCGCCCACCGCCACCAGCAGCCCCGGAGGACGACATGCGCACCGTGACCGCCCACACTCTGTCCCAGTTCACCGGTACCACCGGCGCCACCGGCCTGTCCTTCCGCGACGTAACGGTTCTCCTGGTGCGCATGACCGCCGCCCAGGTCCAGGGCTGGAAGTGGATCGGCGACGAGTGGGCGGGTGAGGACCCCGTGGAGGGCTACGAGGTCCGCGACACCACCGGCGCCCTCCTCGGGTTGGTCCTGCCGATGGGCCACCGCGCGACCCGCCTGCACGCGGAGTTCTACGACCCGCAGGTGGACGACTTCTTCCCGGCCGGGGAGACGAACGCCGCCGTCATGACCCAGGGCATCGCCCTGGTGCTCGACGCCCGCACTAGCCACGTCGGCACCGTCCCGGCCGGGGAGGGCTTCGACCTAAACGAGCCCCGTTACGTCCCGCCGTGCTGGGTCGACGCCTGCCCTGAGGGCTGCCCGCTGTGTGACTGCGGCTGGTGGGAGCGCCAGGGCGTCCGCCCCGGCCGCCTCCAGCCCACCAGGGGCTAACCCTCCCCGCCCTCCAGACCCGGGCGCCCACCCGCGCCCGGCCCCCCACTGCACCGCCACAGGAGGACCCGTGTTCCGAGAGACCGTCCAGCACTCCACCGGAGTCACCGAGGGCACCGCGAGCGAGCGGCACGCCACGATGCTCCTGACCTCCGCCGTCCGTCGGGGGTACGACGTCGAGTTCACCCCGGCCGGGGGCGCGCTGATCACCTGGACGCGCCACCTGTTCGGCGCCGTCGAGAACAGCGTCGTGCGCGCGGAGAGGTCCATCAGCCTGGAGCCGCTGATGCCGGTTGGCGCCCTGTCCGCGACGACCCGCCTGGACCTGGACCTGGTCGCCGGCGACCGTCACGCCCGGTACGCGGTGAAGGACGGCCGCCGGGTGATCGCCGGCCTGCTGTGGGAGATCCCCGCATTCACCACCGCGCGCCTCCGGGCCCGGGGCCTGGTGGTCGAGGACGGGGAGCGGCTCCGCCTGTCCCTGACGGCCCGCCTGGGGCTCCTGGCCCAGCAGCACCGCACCCGCACCACCGCCCCCCAAGGCTGGTACCGGCCGTCCGCCGGCGACCCGTACGGCGCGGCCGGGCTCAACCGCCCCGGCGGCCGGGCCGGGATGCTCCGTGACGGCAGCAGCTCGGCAACGTGCGCGTGCGGCGCCCTGTCCGGGTGGGGAGGGGACCGCGACGAGGCCCGTCGACTGACTCGCGATCACCGGCGCGCCGTGGCCGCCTCGTTCATCGCCGAGCACCTCGCCCATGTCCCGGCCCCGGCCGCGGCCCGGTGCGACTGCGGCGGATGCGCGGAGTGCATGACCGGCTGACCGGCCCCCGGTGACCGTCCTGCCGAACGCCACCCGTGTGCCCACTGTTGCAACTTGACGTTGCAATATAAGGATGCAAGTATCAAGACATGAGGGAGGGGCCCACAGCCCGCCCCGGAAGGGACCGTCATGACCGTCACCGCCACCGCCCGCGACGCCGCCGCCCGCGCCCGCGCCCTGGCCTACGTCGTCCTTAGCCGCACCCCCCTCCACCCCGCCCAGGACGTCCTGATGCAGATGGTGGAGCTGCTGGACACCGCCGCCGACGCGTTCGAGACCGAGGACGCCCCGGTCATGGACGGCATCACGATCACCAACACCACCCCGTTCGAGGCCGCGATGGCCCTCCTGGAGTGCCAGGCCCTGGCCGAGGACAACCCGGCCGCCGGCATCGCGGACGCGGTCTTCTACTACGTCACCGCCCCCATCAGCCGCCGCCCGGTGGAGCTGCCGGAGCTCAAGCCCGTGAGCCCCCAGCTCGCCCGGCAGGAGATCGGCCTCCTGACCCGCATCGCCCTGGCCGTCCACGACTTGGACGCCAGCAGCCCCGCCGACGAGACCACCCGCATCGCGCACCTGGCGGTCCTGGTGGACCTCCACCGCCAGTTCGCCCGCCTCGCCGCCGCCGTCGCCGTGGACAACGCCCGCCCCTGCAACCGCCGCTGACCCGCCCACGGGCCGCCCCACCCCGGGGCGGCCCGGCCCCCGCCACCACAGAACGGAGCACCACCGTGCGCAACTACGCCACCGCGCAGCTCATCGGCGGACGCGAGGAGCAGTGCGACGCCACCGCCGTCTACACCGCCCCCAACGGCGCCCGTGCGTACGTGCTGCTGGACGGGATCGGCTCCACCCCCGCCGTCCGCGACTGGACCCGCGAGACCGCCGTGCGCCTTGCCCGCGCCACCGCCCGCCGAGGCGACGCGGAGACCGGCCTGCGCGCCCTCTACAACCGCATCGCCGCTGAGCCGCTCCGCCAGGACTACTACGCCCGCGACTACACCCCGAAGGCCTGCGCCGTGGTGGCCGTCACCGCCCCCGGTAAGCCCCTGACCGTGGCCTGGTGCGGTGACGCCCGCGCCTACGTCCTGGCACGGGGCACCGCCCGGCGCCTGACGAACGACCACAACCTCCGCCGGGTGTACCCGCCGAGCGAGACGTATCCGCAGGGCGGCAGCCGCAACCGCGTGACGGCCTGCCTCGGTTCGTGGAGGACCGACCAGGACGCCATGGAGTACGCGGGGCACGCGGCCATGGAGAGCGTGACCGTCCCGGCCGAGGACTGCCGGCTGCTGCTCGCCTCGGACGGCGCGTACGAGCCGATCGAGGACAACGGCGCGGACGTGGCGACGTACCTGGTCGGCGACCCCCGGGAGACGGCCCGGGACCTGGTGGACACCGCCGTCGCCTGGGGCGGCACCCGCCCGGACAACGCGACCGCCCTCGTGGCCGACCTGCGCCCCTGACCCCTTGTCCGGACAGTGTCCGGGCCTGTCCGCCCCCCTCGGACGGACAGGCCCGGTCACCCGCCCGCGCACTACCGACGAAAGGCGCCACCCATGGCAACGATCAAGATCAGCCACACCCCGGAAGACGGCACCCTCGTGGACGGCGACACCGAGAAGGGCGACGGCACCGGCGACATCCTCAAGCGGTACGGGTTCCGCTGGTTCCGCTCCCTGCGGCAGTACGGCCACCCCCAGAGCATCGACCGCGCCCCCCGCGTCGTCGCCATGGAGGCCGCGGCCGAGGAGCTGCGCGAGGCCGGCCACACGGTGACCGTCGAGATCGCCGAGGAGGTCCGCCCCAACGACGTCGTGCGCGCCGACAAGCACGAGCGCCTGGAGGACCGCCGCGCCGCCCTAGGGGCCAAGCAGGAGAAGCTGACCCAGGAGGCCGAGGCCCTGCGCCGCCGCTCCGACGCCATGGTCGAGCACCTGCCGCTCGGACAGCCCGTCATGCCCGGCCCGCGCGGTCGCGCGCACCGCAACCTCCTGAACCGCAGCATCGACACCGCGATCCGGTCAGCCCACACCGCCGAGGAGGCACGCCGGATGCCCTCGCGGATCGAGGGATCCCGCCGCGCCGAGGCGTACAAGGAGCGCCCCGACGTTACCGCCCGCCGCGTCAAGCGGCTGGAGGCCGAGAAGCGCAGCCTGGAGCGCCGCATGGACAGCCTGTCCCTGCACCCGGAGACCCGCTCCGACGCGCTGCGCCGACAGTACGAGGCGGAGCTGAAGGTCCTGGAGGAGCGGATCGCCGGCGACCGCGCCGTCCTCGACGCCGCCAGGGAGGCCGGGACGTTCGGCCGGTACTCCAAGGACAACGTGCACCGCGACGACCAGGTGAAGATCCGGGGCCAGTGGCGCACGGTCGCCCGCGCCAACGTCAAGACCGTGAGCGTGACGACGGGCTACTCCTGGACGGACCGCTACGGCTACGAGGAGATCCGGGACCTGAACTGCCGCCACGGCCAGGAGACCGCCAGCAGCTGACCCGGCCCGGGCGGACAGTGTCCGGACAGCCGCGCGGACACCGTCCGCCCCCCTGTCCGGACACCCGTCCCCACCCCCCCTCGCGGACACCCGCCGGACACCTCCCCGGCCGGTCCCTGTCCGCCCTGTCCCACCAGCAGCAACACCCCTCGCGGACACCCCCTCTACCCGTGTCCGCCCCTCTCCCGGACACGTTGTCCGGACACCCCGGAAAGGACTCCCGTGGACCTGTTGACCATCCTCGCCGCCGTCGCCGTGGTGGCGGCCTGGTACCGGTGGGGCGCCCGCCCCCGGCACGGCGCCGGCGCCTCGGCCGCGGCCCGCGCCCGGCAGCTCCGGACCCCCCTCGTCCGCCTCGCCGACCTCCTCGGCATCGACACCCGAGCCGGTAGGCAGGCCCGGAACTGGGACGCGGGCGCCGTCGGTGAGGAGCGCGCCGCCGCGCGCCTGGAGCCCCTCGCCCGGCAAGGCTGGACCCTGCGCTACGACCGCGCCCTCCCGCCCGGCGAGGGCCCGGCCAACGTGGACGCACTCGCCATCGCGCCCAACGGGGGCGTGTTCGTCCTCGACCCCAAGCTGTGGTCCAGCCGCTACCCGGTGACCGTGCGCGTGGGCCGCGTGTGGCACGGGGACCGAGAGGTGACCCGCCGGATCACCAGCGCCCGAGCCGAGGCCGCGGCCGTCGGGCGTGCCCTCGGCGTGCCGGTCACCGCGATCGTGGCCATCGAGGGAGCGCCCCTCATCGGCCCCCACGGGCGGTCGGCGAGCGAGCTGGAGTTCCAGGGCGTGCGCATCGTGCCGGCGGACGTCCTTCCCGCCGTCCTGCGGGAGGCCGCGCGTATCCCCGGACAGCGTCGAGCCGCCGACCTGGTGGCCACCGCCGACCGCGTCCTGCCCCCGTACACCCGCCGCTAGCCCAGGTTAGGCAGCCCCCATGGGGCGACGCTCGAAGATCATGGCCCCAACATCGTGCTTTACCGGGCAGCTCCACAGACTGCCCGACGCGCCATCAACTTTACGGGGCCATGATCTCTCGCCCCATGGCAGCTCCCGCCCAAAGCCGCTCCACCGACCTCACGAACGTCGACCTGTGACGATCCGCAGCGCACGCGCAACCCTACTGTCGCGCTCAGGAGGCGATGGTGCTGAAATGGGCAACGACCCCGGGGGCAAAATTGTCGAACTTCTGATGTGCGCAAATCCAGCGATTTGCACGTCGATTTCGTCGTTAAGTCCATATTCGACCACCACGCGGTCGGTATCAGAAAAGGGCGCTGCGACGGCTTCAGGCTCTAGGATGATCTCTGCAGAGGCTCGACCTGGGAGATAAAAAGGGACTGGGCTTCCCGATGTCCATCCCGCATGCCTGCTGTTTCTGCGATGGCTGAATTGAGGACCATACCGAACGTCAATACGTCGGATCATCCCGGGGGCCCCGCCTCCATTTGAGACCCGCACTGCAATTTTCACGATTTCACGTTCATTTACCTCATCCCTCTGTGCGAGCGCGGTTGCCTGCGGTTTGAATTGAGTGTTCTTCACTTGGATTCGCGTTAGGAAAAACCCGGCAATCCCGAGCGTAGCCACAGTGCAATACTGGGCGATGGTCAACCCCGTGTTCGAGGGCGCTGCCGGTCCAGGTTGCGGTGAAGGTGTAGGCGAAGCGCCGGCCACCCAGTCAAGGAGGGTTGGAAGGCTACTGATCATTATGCACCGGACACCAGCAGATTGAGCAGTCGAATCCGTTGAGAACGATGCTCTGGCATTTGCAATCCTTACACCAGGCCCGACACTTAGAATCGGTGCCGCACGCAACCGACGGACAATGCAGCGTGAACTCTACCGAGGCTTGACGAACCGTGATTCTGCCCTGCGCGACCGGCCCCTTGAGGATCAATCGACCCCACAGATTGCCTACCTTCGTAAAGAGCTGCAAAGTGGGGACTTCCACTGCGTCATCGGGAATGAGCAGCGTAAAATCACCGAACGGCACTCCTGTCGTCCAGACCGAAAGGTCTTCACCGTGTTCATCGACGGGAAACGGTGGGAGCTTACTGTGCACCTCCTTCCACTCCTCACTGCACGGCAGGAATGAAGCGCTGATCTCCGGGCTTTCCCTTAGTGCGGCGGGAATGTCGATCAGCAATTCCGCCCTTTCTAGATCGGATAGAAGTAGCTTGTCACTTCTATCCGATAGCTTGTGCATCTGTTCAAGCGTCGCGGGAGGGGTGTCGCGAAGCAGGTTCATCGTTCCTCCATGCGATTTAGGGCGCCCACGAAGCCAGCGTCATCGTGGATCGCGGCGGCGGCACGTCCGCGCGGTCCAACCGAGTGGTGGAGTAGGCAGCACAAACACCGACAGTGGGCGTAGACGCGATCACTTCTTTGATGCGCGACGGCGCCTCAAGCTCACGATCAAGGCGCTTCCGCCGCGCACGGCGCGGCGGCCCATCGTCCGGGCCGCCGCTCCTGTCTTCGCCTGACCCGTGCCGGCACACCGGCCCGCACCGCCCCGCCGCGCGCGTGCGGGCCTGCTGCTGTCCCCGGGGGCCCTCGGTCCTCCCGGCCGCTGCCGAACCGGCAGGCGCGCGCCTGCCCTTATCCTTCTGCGCCCTCTCGACCCGCGACCAGGGGATAAGCCCATGACCCAGGCCACCTACGTCCGCACCGACTCCATCCCGCTCGCCCAGCTCGTGCCGTTCCCCGGCAACGCGAAGCGCGGGGACGTCGGCACCATCCTCACCAGCCTTTGCAGGAACGGGCAGTACCGTTCCCTGGTCGTCCGGGAGGTCGAGCCGGACCGGTACGTCATCCTCACCGGCAACCACACCACCCAGGCCCTGGCCGCCCACGGACCCGGCGACTGCGGCATGACCGTCAAGGTCGGGGAGGAGGAACGTCCCTGCGGGGTGTGCGGCAACGAGCCGTGGGATCCGGTCGCCCGCTGCGAGATCGTCCAGTGCGACGAGGAGACGGCCCGCCGCATCAACCTCGTAGACAACCGCTCGGCGGACCTGGGCACGTACGACGACCAGGCCCTCGCGGAGCTGATCGCCGGCCTGGACGACGTCCACGGCACCGGCTACACGGACGAGGACCTGGCCGACCTGCTGACCGCCATCGAGGAGGCCGCCGAGGAGGAGGAGCCGCCCGAGGAGCAGCCGGCCCCGGCCGCCACCCCCGGCGCCCCGGACACCGCCACCCCCGCCACCCCGGCCGCGGCCGGCGACTCCACCCCGCCCACGCCCCCGCCCCCCGGGCACGTGATCATGACGCTGACCTACCTCCCCCCGGACCGCGACGAGGCCGCCCGGCTGGTGTCCGTCGCCCGGGAGATGTTCCCGGCCGAGGGGGCACCGGAGATCGTGCTCCGCGCGCTGCGCACCCTCACGGCCGTCCTGGACTCCCGGCACGCCCACGACGGGGTGGTCACCGTCTCCGCGCTGCTCAAGGCCGCCGGGGTCGAACCCTCATGACCGCCGTCGCCCTGGACGTGCCCCAGGTGCGCCGGCGACTGCGGCGCCCGCAGCGGCTGCTCACACAGAACAGCGAGCTGCGCGAGGAACACATCTGGAACTGGACCCTGCCGGCCCTGGCCACCCGCCTCCGGGACGGACGAGTCGTCAAGACCTGTCCGGCGGCAGGGGTCTGTGCTTCCGGTGTCGCGGCACTCACTGTGTCCCACGCCGCCGGTGTCGCTTTAGGTGGTGGCTGCCCTTCGTGCGTGTGTAGTGGCGTGAGGTGTCATCGTGTT